>DASUNJ010000056.1:0-2608 GCA_036277235.1 Thermoanaerobaculia bacterium
ACTTCAGCATCCGGCGCTTCGCTCCCGGGCTGAAGGATGAAATCGCGCCGCTTCTCGAATCCGACCCCCCTGAGGCCACGCCGGCCGCGGCGGTCTCCGGCGCCGCTCCCGGTGCCGGCTGTTCGGACCTGCCGGAAGTCCGCCTCTTCCATCCAGTCTGGAACGCCCAGATGGGGATCCTGTACGCCGTAGGCGGCAAACAGGCGGCCGCGGGGAGCCTGATGTGCAAGAGCGGCGTCAACCTCAAGCTGGTCCGCGAGGACGACACCGACATCCTGCGGGCGGCCCTGATCACCTTCGCGGACAAGCTGGCGGGCGGAGAGCCGGACCCGGCCGAGGGCGCGCCCTTCGTGGCCATCTCGGGCGACGGCGCGGCCGTGTTCCTGAAGCAGGTCAACGACGGCATCCGGCGCTTCGGCCCCGGCTACCAGGCCAGGATCGTGGGCTCGGCCGGCTACTCCCGCGGCGAGGACAAGCTCATGGGCCCCCCGGGCTGGAAGGAGGACCCGGCAAGCGCCCGCGGCGCTCTGGTGGCCGGCGTGTTCCACGAAGGAGGCTGGAACCTCGCCCAGAAGTGGCTGCGCGGCAACGCCGTGTGCAACAACCCGGACATGACGACCTACGACCGCAACTGTCTGAACTGGTCCAGGGTCTGGAGCCCCCTCGACGCGTCGAGGAAGTACATCGACGGCCATTGCGAGCTCCGGGCGGTGATCGACCAGGGGCGGCTCGTGGGCGAGAAGCGCAAGGTCTGCGTCGGCGGCGTGGCCACCCGGACGCCGGGGGACGTGACCGTTGCCGAGAAGAAAGGCGGCCTGGTCTCGATCGTGTCGAGCGGCGAGGACAGCTCGCAGATGCCGAACGTGATCATCGGCATCGACAAGTGGATGCGCAGCCACCGCGGGACGGTCGAGAGCATGCTCTCGGCCATCTTCGAGGGCTCGTACCAGGTGCGGGTCAACGGCGGAGTCTTCCACCGCGCCTCGGAGATCAGCGCTGAGCTCTACGGTGAAGAGGGCGCGGACACCAACTTCTGGCTGGCGTACTACAACGGAGTGACCAACCGCGACCGGCAGGGCCTGAACGTGGAGCTTGGCGGCTCGGCCGTGAGCACGCTCGCGGACAACCTGAAGCTCTTCGGCGTGAAGCCCGGCTCGCCGAACCTGTTCGGTGAGACCTACCAGACGTTCGGCGACATCGCAAAGGAGCAGTACCCGGACCTCATCCCCGACTATCCGCCGGTGGACGAGATCCTGGACACGTCCTATATCGAGGGGATCGCGGCGTCGGCGCCGCCTCCCTAGACCGTCCTCCTGAGCCCGAAGAACGCCCCTACGAGCACCAGCACCGCCACCACCCCTGCCGCGATCTCCGGCCAGGCCGGCACTTCCAGCACCACCCGGTGCTTTCCGGCGGGCACTTCGATTCCCATCAGGTTCAGGTCCACGAGCACGGTGCGGAGCGATTTTCCGCCGGTGCGGCCTTCGGTGCGCGCCTCGAAGAGCGGCTGCCAGGCCCGGCGCACGATCGCGAGCCCTCCCGGACCTTCGACCTCCAGCTCGATGCGGTCGGGCTCGTCGGAGAGGAGACGCACGCGGCCTCCGGGTTTATGCTCCACCGGATCGGACACGACGACGGAGGCGATCGGGTCCGGCATGTTGCTCACCGCCCACAGCGCGGCCGGCGGGCTCTGCGCCTCCCGGACCTCGTCCGGCCACCAGGCTCTCGGCGCCGGGGACTCGACCCGGTACAGCCGGCTCTCGACGCCGAAGCGGACGGCGCGGTCTTCAAGCCGGAGCCCCGGGATGTCCACGTCCTCGAACAGGACGATGGCGTCCAGCCCGAGCACGCGCAGCCAGTTGACCCGCTGCGGACCCTTGAGCCGCGGCAGGTTGAACAGCATCAGGCTGAAGAACGGGCTCTGCATTCCTTCGAGATCGGGTGCGAAGGGGTAGGTCAGGCCATGGAGCACGCCGGGCGCGGGATCGAGGTCGAGCGCCGTGGCGCGCTCCAGCGGGATCCGGGTGCCGGACTCCAGCACGTAGGCGGGATCGGGTCCCCAGGGCGGGAACGAGAGCGCCGTGTTGAGCACGGCCGCCCTTTCGGGAAGCCTCTGCGCCCAGGGAGCCGGCTCCTTGTACGGGGCCGTCTCGTCGGTCACCACCAGCGGCCAGAGCTGTGTCAGGAGAGCGAGCTGCGCGCCGACGATCAGCGCCGCGGACCAGCGAGCTCTCCTGGAGATCGCCCAGGCCGCCACCAGGAGCGCCGCGCCGGCTGCCAGGAGCGCCACGGTCCAGGACGAAATCTGGAAGGAGAGCAGCGCGAGGGCCTCGTCCCGCGCCTGGCCCAGGCGCTCGAAACCCTGGCCGGCGCCCGCGAGCACCGCCGGAGCCGTCACGCGGACGGCCGCGCCCAGCAGGACGAAGAGGAGGCCGGCGGCCCCGGCGACCTGCACCCATCGCCGTCCCCCCGCGAGCACCCGCTCCAGCCCCCAGGCCGCGAGCAACGGCAGGGCGAGGGCGGGCCAGAAGAGGAACTTCTCCGGATAGCGGAAGAGCCCGAAGCTCAGGCTGGCGAGGAGCTCTCCGGCGTACCCGCCGAGGATCGC
>DASUNJ010000057.1:0-9144 GCA_036277235.1 Thermoanaerobaculia bacterium
GAGTTCCGAAGTAGAACCCTGTGACACTACCTATAATTGTAGCCGCGAATGGCAGTATTTTATCAAACTCCTTGCTATCCATCGCAAAGTAGACGAGCCCTAGAGAAAGATAACAAAGCGCTAGCGCGAGCACTGGGCCAATCCTGTCTCTAAGGCGTACGCTGAAAGGCTCCTGATAACCTACGCCGCCACAGACCGAGCAAACAAGGCCGATTGCTGCCTCATCCTTCTTGTGCGCCCCTGCGGAACGCATGCAAACATAGCAACTCTCGCCATCACGCCCACTGCTGCAAGTTCCCGTTCCACAACAATGAGCGCAGGGCAGGCGCTTATCCGATTCGATGTGGCTGCTGCTAGCTCTTATCATTGTCCTTTCCTGATATCGACTCTTTGTCATATAGTCTGTGTTTCCGGGAACTTGGCTTTCTCCTGTACATGGTCATGGAGTTGAGTGCCAGTATCCAGACAAGAGCAAACCCAATAGCTACGGCCCACTTAGTGCTGGCGAAGAAGAAAGGAAGAGCAGCAAGAGCAATTACAGCCAAGGCGAAGATGACCTCTAATGCCTTCCGGAATCGCCTGCTTATCATTGCTTCCTTTCCCGTTTACAGTGCATGCCCCATGTCATCTAAACTCTCGATCAATATTCTATGACTTTCCGCCTTACCGACAGTTGCGGTCCCCGGTGGCCAATGGCAACATGTCGATAAGTTCGCAGTTTCTGCGCTTTAGTTGATGGTACCTCTCTGTCGCCGGTCACGTCAACCCGGGCAGGATAGCCTCCTCCCCTTCCGAACAGGACAGGACAATGCGTCAACTCACGTGTCGGCTGGCAGCCGTAAGTGACGGTTTTTTGGAGGCCCATGACGTGAGCGAGGGAGAGGGTGTGTCCGTAAGCAAGCTGGCAGGGAGCTTATCGGCCGGATAAGCGGACGCCAGAAATCGAGCCATCTTCTTGCAGGAACGAGAGATCCTTCTTGCAGAGCCAGGGAGAGCGGCTGCTTCTGCGTCAGAAGCGTGACGGATAAGCTGCCAGCTTCAGAGACTTCGCTGTCTCCGGTTGGGTTGCCTTTCCGCGGAACCAGGAAGTCATCCCGGACGATCCGACACCATCCGCGAAGACCGGGACCCCTCCGTACGAGTGTCCGGCACCTCCGTACCAGGGGTCGGTACATTGGGACGGAACGCTCGTGCGTCTGGGAGAGTGACTGGTACGTGCGCACGAGTGGCTGGCACACGTGTACGAGTGACTCGCACACAGGGGCGAGTGACTGCCACACGTGTGCGAGTGACTGCCACACACGTGCGAGTGACTCGCACACGCGTACGAGTCGGCGGTACACATGGGGCGGACGCCCGCACGCATGGGGGAATCGCTGATAGACGCGGGGCGGTCGCTCGCACATATGTGCGAGTCGGCGGTACACGCGGGGGAGTCGCTCTTACGGATGTGCGAGTCGCTGGTACGCGCGTGGCAATCGCTCGTACGGATGTGCGAGTCGCTCGCACAGACGGGGCAGTCGCTCGTACACGCGGGGGAATCGCTCGCACGTCCGGGGGAGGCGCTCCCCCGCGTGGGGGAGAGTGGCATCCCACCTCTACCGGGCTCCATCCCCCATGAGGGAGAGACGTCTCCCCGCGTGTACCGGGCTCCTCCCCGGCCGGGGATGTCTCTCCCCCGCGTGTACCGGCACCCTCCCCACGCGTACCAGGCCTCTCCCCTTCAGGGGAGACCGCTCCCCTTCCGGGGAGGATGCCATCCCTCTCGGGGACTCACCCGGTCACCGGGCAAATTGCCGGGATCGCCTGGAAAGAGGGATCAGGCCGCGAGCCACTCCCGGATCTTCTCGTAGGCTTCAGGACGGTTGAGCAGGTCGAAGTGCTTCATGCCCGGGGCGATCCATTGCCGGGATTCTGGAAACGGCAAGGTCCTGACCGCGTCCTCGTGACGGCCCAGCGCGCTGTCCACGGGGACCAATCCATCGCCGAGCAGACGACTCCTGAGATCGCCGGCCTCGCTGGCCGCCGCTGCCATCGCATAACACTCCACGCCGTCCGGCAAGGGGACCGGCTGCCGCAGGTCTTCCGCCGACTCGAAACGATCCTGCCCCTCCCAGTCCGCATCCAGAAGGTTGCCATGGCGCAGGTCGGTAATACCTGCGCTGCGCACCTTCCCCAGGCGGCTCAAGGGTGCCGTGTAGCGGCTGACGCCCAGGATCGAATCCAGCCGGTTGCCGCCGCGCTCCAAAGCCGAGCCGTGGTGCGGCGTTCCCAGGAAGACGGCCTTCTTTAGATGCCGCAGCCAGGAGTGCCCCGCGGCTCTCCCGTAATGACAGGCGCTGCGCGTGATCAACCCTCCCATGCTGTGCCCGAGGATGACCAGCTCCTCCACCGGCACCGGCCACTGCTCGACCAGCTCTTCGATCAGGCCGGCGAACGCGCGTCCGTTCGTGGAAACATGGAGGCCGCTGTTGTAGTGCAGGTAGACCGGCGTGAATCCGAAGTCGCGGGCCAGCGCGGCGCCGTGATCGTGCCCCTTTCGATTCCATTGCAGGTCGTTCATGCACAAGCCATGGGCCAGAACGAGCAGCCTGCGTCCGGACGGTTCTCCGCCGTGACGGAACCGCATCGGGATCGCCAGCGGGTTCCCGGTAGCGACGAGGTGGTCCCCCAGCACACCGTTCAAGGCGGCCAGCACGGCTTCCCGTCCGGTCGAGGAGCTCCCCTCCCCCAGCGGCATGAAAGGCGCGAGGGCGGCATCGATCCCGCCTCCGACGAGACGCGTGATCCCGCGGATGCTCCGGTACACCAGGCCGGCGCCCGGAACCCGGGCGATGCTGTGTTGCATGGCCTCCACCACGGTGGTTACACCCACCGTGCCATCGATGACAAGTCGATTCAATCCACGAAGGTCGGAGGCTCGGACAGTTGTCTTCCCGGTCAATGCAGATCCTCTCTCACCGAAGAGAATGGAACGTCTCGACATCTATGCCTGCCACCGTCCATTGACCTGCTACCTGTTTCAACTCGATCACCTGTTGAGCAAGAAGAAAATCATTCGTATGAACCCGATAGGTCATTTTCAGCTCCGGCTTCTCGGAATGGGCAGACTGCAAGATCCAGGCGCCCATCCGAACAGTGCCCTCGCAGTCGATGAACGCCGGGCCGGGTCCCGTCACGGACGGTTCCAGCTTTGGCTTTTCCTTGGCCAGATACTTCTCCACCGTCAGCCGGATCCGCTCGGCATCTTGCCGGGTGACGACCAGATCACGGTTTGCAACCCGGATGGTCGTTTTCTCCAGGCAGTTGGGATCGTAGTCAACTGACAGGGCAGGTGTCATGCAGATCAGCATGGCGAGTGAAACGAGACAAGCGGATATCCTTGGGATCATGGCTCCCAAGGATACCCTGATTTCACCGCAATGACGGCGCCCCCCTACGGCGAGGCGTACTTGACGGCGTGGCCGCGGACCGTGGCCCCTTCGAGCGTCCCGAAGTTCAGCGACTGGAAGTCGATGTAGTTGAACATCAGGGTGCAGGGAGAGAGGTCATCCGGATCGCCGTCGAGGTTGCCCTGCACGCAGTTGGCGTAGTGATGGTGGGCTCCCATCAGGTGTCCGAGCTCGTGGGCGGCGACTTCGGGGTGGGCCTCCACGAACAGGCGGAAGGGTCCGATGACGTCCTCCTCGATGCCCTGCGCCTCTCCCACCGCGAAAGCATGATGGGCGAACCGCACGCCGCCGATGCAGTCGGCAAGACCGGCGAGCCCGGTGTCACCAGCCGAGGTGATGTCCTTGCTGGTCAGGACGTAGACCAGATCCGCTCCCGACGGCCGCACGCCGCCGAAGTGATTCTTGGCCTGCTGGATGATGTCGGAGCCCTCGGTGCCGGTGAAGGCGACGCTGGCATAGGAGACGACGTTCAGATCGACGTTGAGCGGCGCGTAGGACTCGGCCGCCCTGGCCATGAGGAGGTCGGCGTCCCCCACGGTCACACCGTCGAGAAGGACGGCGACATCCATCGACACCGTCTGGCCGCTATCCGTCACCCCCCCGATCCCGATCGCGTCGGGGATCAGCTCGAGGCAGACGTTCGGGTCTTCCGGTTCAATCGCGGGGAGGCTGGTCGCGCGCGCAACGCCCTGATAGGTCGAGCCGGAGGTAACCGCGAACGGCAGCACGCGCACCTGGTAGGGGCCGCTGCCGTGCAGGTTGGTGTGCTTGATCACGACGGCTTCGTTGCCGCCAGCGTTGGCGGAGCGGCCGGCCTCGGTGCCGTCCGGATAGTAGACGTAGAGGTCGTAGTCGTCGCCCTCGATCTCGCCCGCGATCGCCACCGAGAACCGGTATCCCAGCGTCAGGTTGACGGTCAAGGCGAAGGCGTCACAGGTGGGATTGCTCGCGGTGAGACACCCGAGCTGATTGGGGACTCCGACGGTGTAGGGCCCGCCCTCCCATCGAGCCGAGACGTTGGGCGGAGCGACCGTACCGGAGCTGGGCTCCGCGGCCTGGGCGATCGTAGCAGCACAAAGAACGGCAGCAACCAGGAAGCTCGTGCAGTTGCGGAGACGGTTCATTGGTCCTCCTCGTTACGGGTGCATCAGGGGCTTTCCCATGGTGGTCTTGACTGCGCTCTCTCCATGCCGAGAGAGACAATTTGCCCGCAATGCAAGATCGAGGCCGGGGTAGGCCCGGGAGCAGGTCAGGAGGAGGAGAGAGCCGGCGCCGCCACTGAATCAGAACAGAAGATTTCCCTCGCCAAGACTGAAGGTCAAGCCGGTGCCGAACTGGGCCTTGGCCGCCTTGAGATCCTTGAGGGCCGCGCGGATGAGCGCCTGGCGGATGTTCGGTGGTCTCGCGGCCATGGCCTTGCTGTTCTTGGTGATCGCATTCTTGAGAAGACCGATCGCTCGCAAATGCAGCTTCCGGTGGCTGAGCACCTCGATCGCGTCCGTGGCTTCGCTGTTGGATAGCGCCAGGAGCATGTTGACCGTAGCGCGCGTGTCTTCGCTGCGGCTCTTCGCCAGGGTCAAGGCGGCGTCGTTGCGCTGGATCGAGATCGCGGAATTGAACGCCGCGTTGAGCACCCGCAGGAAAGCGGCTATGTTGCGTACGTCGGTCTCCGACAGCGGGATAGGAGAGCCCAGGAACGCCGCGTCGGTGGTGTAGAACGTCACCGCATCCTCGATGGTGGCGGCGCTGTGGTTGTGGAAGAAAGGCTCGGTGTCCGCCGCCTCGATCAGCGGCGGCACGTTGAACGAGCCATTGCCGAAGCAGTCTCGCGCGCCCCTGCCATTGCAGTCAAAACCAAAATTGGTGACGCCGAAGCCGCCGTCGGTCGGATGGGGCTCGGTCGCCTGGCTGGGGTCGGGAGCCGTCTCGACACCCGTATTGGCGTTGATGTTGGCACCGCCGCCTAAGAAGCTATCGGCGGCGCCGGCGTTGGAATGGCAGAAGCTGCAGAACCCGAAACTGGCCTGGCCGGCCTGCGCAGCGGCGTTGGTCAGTTTGACCTTGGAGAGGTCGAGCTCGTTGAGGCGGCCGGTGGCCAGCATGAAGGCTTCCATCTTGTCGAGCTGAGCGTCCGTCGGCAGGACGAAGTCCGTGCCAGCCACCCGGTTGAGGGTCTTGGTGAAGTGCTGTTGCACCGCCGCGTTCGAGAGCAGGCGGAGCGTGCCGTCGTCGGGAGCCGCGTCGCCGCTCCAGCCCGTGCGCTGGAACGGTCTCTGATTGTCCGGGGACTTGATCGACGTGGCGAGCGAGAGTGTGTGCTGCGCCGCGCGCATGACGAACTTGCCGGTGGGGTTCTCGAAGCCGTCGCTGTTCATCAGGATCTGGCCGTGGGCGCGCATCAGCAGCGGACGCTCGAGGCCGGGTACGCCGCCCTCCGAGACCGGGTGCTCGGCGATGAACAGCTTGTCATCGGCGGGCAGCGTCGAGATGAAGTCGACGTCGAGCCCCAGGTTGTTCTCCGCCCGGTGGCAGGTGCCGCAGGTACGTCCGTTGCCTCCGAAGGTCTCGCGGAAGAAAAGGTCCGCGCCCTCGCCGACTGCCTGGCTCACCAGCCCGTGGGAGACGAGGATCCGAGTCGAGTCGGTTTCAGCCGCCGCGGGCAGAACCAGAACGATGCCGAGCACGATGAGAAACATGGCTTTTGTTCTCATGACTAAGTCTCCACATCTCTGCGATGGTCTTGGCGCACGAAGTATTCTACAACGAGACTGAAGCCCACGGTAAGAATCGCCCGCCGCCGGCGGTCCAGGAGAGTCATGGTGCAGCGTTTCCTCGGCCTTTTTCTCCACGAGCTCGGCATGGCGCTGCGCCGGAAGGGTCTGTGGATCGCCTACGGCCTGCTCTTCCTGTTTCACACCGTCCTGCTGTTTTCCCCTCCTCCTCTCGGAGAGATGGTCGAAGGGGAGGTCATCTCCAGAAGCGAGGCATGGCCGGTGGCCGGCCGCTTCCTGCTCGCAGTCAACGTGTTCTTCCCGGTGGTTGCCGGAATTCTGTCGGCCGACCGAATGCAGCGCGACGTCCGCCTGGGGCTCCGGGAGCTGCAGGAGAGCACCCTTCTGAGCCGTCCCGTCTACGTTCTCGCTAAATATCTGGCGGCTCTCGCATCGTGCCTGCTTCCCTTGTTCCTGTGGGTGATGGCCATCCCGGCCGCGATGATCGCCATCGGGCACGCACCCGCCGACATGCTGCTTGCCGTGCCGGTTGCATTCCTCGCCATCACCGTTCCGGCGTTCGCCTTCGTCGTGGCATTCTCGCTCGCCTGTCCGATGGTCATGCCGTCGAGCGTCTATCAAATCCTGTTCACCGGCTATTGGTTCTGGGCCAACTTCATTCCCCCCGAGCTCTTTCCCACCTTGAACGGAACGCTCCTGACGCCGAGCGGGATCTTCGCCGTGCAAGCGTTCTTCGGCGGTCCTGCTTCGCCGGCGTCCAGAGGCGCCGGGCAGTACACCCCGGCCGACGCCCTCCTGAACCTGGCGGTGTTGGGGCTGTGCATTGCGGGGATCCTGCTGCTGCTCGAACGCTTTCTTCAACGACAGCAACGACAGGGCCGCCGCGCATGACGGCTCGGTGGACGGCTCGGTGGAAATACTCCTGGCTCACCTATCGACGCGACGCGTTGTGGTTTCCCCCGGCGCTCTGGGCGCTCTTCCTCGTGATCGTCGGGATCATGCGCCACCCCGAGGTTCGCTTCAATCTCGCACGCGGCTATCTGGGTTTCATCATGCCATTGATCAGCGGCATGATGGCGGCCTATGCCGTGCTCGACGACCCCGCGCTCGAGCTCCGTTTCGCTACGCCGATCCGGGCCGGGCAGACCCTGCTGGCACGCCTGGGATTGATCATCGCCGTACAGACCGCGTGTGCGCTCAGCTTCCAGCTCTTTCTCCTTGTTTTGAAGGTCGATCTCTCGGTCCTCGGAAGTCTGTTCGGCGTTCAGTTGGCCTGGTTCCTGCCGACGCTTTCCCTGATCGCTTTGGGAACCGCCGGGGCCTTGGCGGGCGCGCAGACCGTCATGGGCGCTTTTCTGGTCGGCGCGGTATGGCTGGTGCAGGTGATGATGAAGGGATGGTTCGATGCGAACGCCAGGTACCTGCACCTCTTCAGGGGCGTGCTCGTTCCCGGAGATCCGGATCTCGCCTTGAATCAATGCGTGCTCCTGGCGGGCTCGATGGCTCTCCTGTTCTTCTCCTGGGTGCTTCTCCACCGTCAGGAACGTTACATCTAAAGCGAGGACTTCGTGATCGAAATCGCCGGCCTCACCAAGAGCTATGGCCGCGGCGCCAGGACCGCTCATGCGCTGCGGGGCATCGACCTGCAGATCAACTCCGGAATGTTCGGCCTGCTCGGACCGAACGGCGCGGGCAAGACCACGCTGATGCGGATCCTGGCGGGCATCGCAAATCCAAGCCAGGGAGCTCTCCGCGTGGAGGGGCACGACCTCACGACGGAGGCCGGCAAGCGAGCGGTCAAGTCCGTCCTGGGCTATCTGCCGCAGGAGCTGGGAATGTATCTCGAGCTCACCGCGGCCCAGTTCGTCGATTACATGGCGATCCTCAAAGGGCTGAACGATTCTCGCGAACGGAAGTCGCGCGTCGCCGAGGTGCTGGAGATGGTCGCTTTGCAGGATTCCGCAGAGAGAAAGATCAAGGGTTTTTCGGGCGGCATGAAGCGGCGCGTGGGAATCGCTCAGGCGCTGGTGAACGATCCGAAGCTCCTGATCGTCGATGAGCCGACCGCGGGGCTGGATCCGGAAGAACGCATCCGCTTTCGCAACCTTCTCGTCAACCTGGCTGTCGATCGAACGGTGATTCTATCCACTCACATCGTGGAAGACATCGGGCAGACCTGCCGCGACATCGCAGTGCTGGCCAAAGGGCGAATCCTCTTCCGGGGCAGTCCCGCCGAGCTGGCCGAAGCTGCGGACGGCCACGTATGGAGCGTCACCAGTGCCCGTCTCGAGGAGCCCGAGCCGGGCCTGACGGTCGTTTCCATGCTCCATCTGACCGACGGGATTCAATACCGTCTCGTAGGACCCCGCCCAAAGGCCTTTCCTCTCGCCGAGGCCGCGAGGCCGAGCCTGGAAGATGGGTACGTCTGGCTGATGAAGCGCGCCGCCGGCTAGACAGCCCGGGCGACGATGAAGAACACGGACCGGCCGCCACCGCCTCTTAGCCGCTTCGCCCAGGAGGTCTGGAGCCGAAGCCAGTCCTCTTCCGGCAGCACGCCTCTCTCCATCACCTCGAACCCTGCTTCTCTGTATCTGGGCGAGAGCGTCGAATCGATGTAGGCAACCGACAAGGGCTCGATCCCGAGGCGTTCAATCTCGGTACGGTCCCGCTCCGGGTCGAGCCCAAGGACCACCTCCAGCAGGGCTCCGGGCGAGCAGATGCGCCGGAGGTTCTGCAGCACCCGTCCGTCCCCAGTTGCCACGGCGCGCAGCAGGCTGCCCCAGGGGAAGTGGACGTGCACCTCGTCGGCGACGCCGTCCAGCTCGGCCGGGAGGTCCTCAACCGCTGCCTGCACGAAGAGGGCATTGGGCAGGCCGCCTTTCGCTGGCTTCCTGTGGATCTTCTCGGACACCTTCTCCAGCGGGCGTGGGCTGGCGTCCACCCCGATGTAGAGCTTCCTC
>DASUNJ010000058.1:0-17464 GCA_036277235.1 Thermoanaerobaculia bacterium
GGGAAAACCGAGCCGTGGCCCGTCCCGCAGTCCTGCTCATCGATCCCGTGCCCGAGCGCCTGGCAGACCTCAGCCATTGCCTGGCGGCGGAGGGCTATGAGGCCGTGCCGGTCTCCAACCTCGCGCTCGGCCGGCGTTTCGCGAAGGGTCTGGACGAGGCGCTCATCGTCATCACCACCCAGGTGATGGCCGAGAGCCCCGACCCGGAAGCCCTGATCGCGGAGCTCCATGCCGGCGGCCGGCGCACGCTCGTTCTGCTCGGCGCCCATGCCGCGGAGGAGGAGGGGCTCCCCGAGACCGTCTCCTTCCTGGCCATGGAAGGCCAGACCCTCATCGAGATCGGGCGCCGGCTGCTGCTCGTCCTCCTTGGCCGCGAAGTCGGCGCCGAGCCCGACGTCAAGCTGGAATCGCTGGTGGGCGACCTGGCCCAGACCCCGCTCCTGGAGCTGCTGCGCGGGCTCAACCGGGCGCAGGCGAGCGGGCGCATCGAGCTGCGCGCCGGCCAGATCTGGCTCGACCGCGGCGAGGTGGTGGCAGGAGTTGCCGGTTCGGTCCAAGGGATGAAGGCGTTCTGCCGGCTGGGCCGGATGCACGAGGGGCCGTTCCAGCTCTTCCCCGGCGAGCTGGTTCCTCAGCGGAACATCGAGGAGGAGCTGAGCTCGCTGATCATCACGGCGATCGAGGACTCCCTCGGCGAGTTCCCGGACCCCCGGGCGCGCCTGGAGGTTCGCGGCTCCCCGTCCGGCACCATCACACCGCTCCAGCAGCAGATCCTCGGACTTGCGCAGAGCGGCGCCACGCTCCAGGAGGTGCTCGACGGCCTTCCCGCCCGCGACGGCGAGATCGTCCAGGAGCTGCTCACCCTGGAAGAGCGCGGCGTGCTCGCGCGGCGCGATCCCAATCCCAGGGTGCAGATCGTCACCGATTCGACGGCCGACCTGCCGTCCGACCTCGTCCAGGCCCACGGCATCGCGGTCGTGCCCCTGACGGTCGCGTTCGGCAAGGAGGTCTTCCGCGACCGCGTGGACATCCAGCCCGGACAGTTCTACAAGATGCTGGCCACGAGCAAGGCGCATCCGAAATCGAGCCCGCCGCCGCAGCCCGACTTCGCCGAGCGCTACCGCGAGTGGCTGGCCCAGGGGCACGAGGTGGTCTCGCTCCACATCTCCGCGAAGCTCTCGAAGACCTTCGAGCACGCCAGCGCTGCCGCGGATGAAGTGGACAGCTCCAGCGCGATTTCAGTGGTGGACACCGGCCAGGTGAGCGCGGCCCTGGGCATGCTCGTCCTCTTCGCCGCCCGCATGGCGGCGCGCAACGAGACCGCGGCCACGATCCGGGAACGATTGTTGGACATGGCGCCGCGCATCCACACCCTCTTCGTGGTGGACACCCTGGAGTTCCTGGCGAAGAGCGGCCGCATCGGCAAGGCGCGGGCGCTGGTGGGCGGCCTGCTGGGGATCAAGCCGATCCTCGGCATGGTGGACGGCGAGGTCGCGCCGGTCGACCGGGTGCGCGGCGGCCGGGCGGCGCATCCGCGCATTCTGGAGATCCTGCACAAGCGGGTGGAAAAGGACCGTCCGGTGGTCGCCGGAGTCAGCCACGCGAACGCGCCAGTCTGGGCCGACCGCCTGCGCGCCCTGGTGCGCGATCAGTTCCAGGTGGCCGAGCTGATCCAGACCGAGGTCGGCCCCGTGGTGGGGGCCAACGTCGGTCCCGGGGTGGTGGGGGTTTGTTTGTTTCAACCCCGGGAGGAGGAGCTGGGGTGGGTGAGTGCTTGAAAGGACGTAAAGGACTCAAAGGACATAAAGGACCAAAAGGACTCCAGGGACACCCTTTCCTGTCCTTTACGTCTTTTACGTCCTTTTGGTCCTTCGCCCTCAGAACCCCACCGGCCCCGTGCTCACCACCTCCAGCTTCCAATCCTGGGCCTCCGTGCCCTCCAGGTTGAGGTGGCCGGCCAGGAAGTAGAGCCTCTGAGTGTCCTCGCTCTGCGAGGTGCAGAACCGGTCCTGAAGATAGAACGGCGGCGTGGCCTGGTAGTAAAGCGTCGCCTGGACCGCGGCGGGCGTGCCTGACATCCCCGCCAGGTCGACCTCATAGACCAGCGAGTCGCCGCCGCCCTCCCGGTAGTCCGGATCCTTCCCCACTCCATGGGGCTCCACGTCCTTGGCCAGGTCCTCGTTCGCTCCCAGGGACAGCGCGATCTCGGTGCGCTTGGCCAGCGAGAGGAAGCCCTGCGGCAGGATGCGGTTGTCCTTGGCCCGGCCGCAGATCGAGAGGAAGCTCGTGGTGAGCGGCGGCCGGGCTTTCGCCTTGAGACTGCAATCGGGGTTCTTCCCCACCGGCGCCGTGACCAGCTCCTGGTAGATCTGCGCCTGGTCCTGCCGGCGGACCACCTCGAAATGCGGCTGGAAGACCAGCTCGTCCGGATGGAGCCGCGCCGAGCAGTCGTCCTTCCACCACAGCTCGCCCGCGACCGGCTTGCCGGCCTCGTCCACGATCACACCGGCGCCGTTGGTGCGCCCCGAAGCCCAGAGGACGTTGCCGCTGCCGTCCAGCACGGAAAACTCCACGAAGGCGCGGCGGAAACCCACGCCGGACGGGAGCTTGTGGCCGACGTCGCTGTCGATGCGCACCGTGGCCGTGAGCTTCCCATCCGCGTTCCTCACCTTCGACACCGCGATCCGGGCCGTGGACTGCGAGGCCTGGTCGAGCATCGCCTGCTCGGTGAAGAGCAGGGGATCGAGCCCCTTGCTCACCAGCATCGGGTCCTGCGTCCGGATGCCCAGCACGTCCGGGAACTGCTGCGCCATCTTCACGAGGAAGACGTTCAAGCCCACCAGCGTGTGGCGGGCGAACCCTTCGCGCACCGGCAGGTCGAGATCGTTCGATCCCAGGGCGTACTCCGTCTCCGGGAAGTTGCTGTGCTCCTGGATGCCGGCGATCTTGCTCCGGTAAGGCTTGCCGCCCGCGTCCTTGCTCGGCATGTGGCAGCTCTGGCACGACTCGGCAAGCGGCCCCGCTCCCGAGGGCAGCTTGCCCTGCGGCGTATCCCCGGTGCGGTAGGCGCTGAACGCCCATTCCGGATAGGTGGTCTGCTCGTAGGTGTGGCCGATGATCTTGCCGTCCATCATCACCGGCAGGTGTACGGTGTGGCAGCTCCCGCACACCTCCGAGCTGCGGATCGACAAGGCCTGAACGGGCTTGATCGCGAGGGCGTTCTCCATCGGCCGCGTCTTGGGGCCCTCGAACGGCCCGATCAGCTCATCCGGCGGTCCGACGAGGAAGCTGCCGGTGAAAGTCTTCGCGAAGCCCTTGTTATCTGGATTGAGGAGCTCCTGGCGCTCCTTGAGACAGCGGTTCTGCGGCTGCTCCATCGCCGGGTTCTCCGGCCCCTCGCCGGGCAGCATGCGGTGGCAGGCAGTACACGAGATCCCGTCCCGCGCGAGCGCTCCGAAGGGGGCGAGCGGATCTTCCTTCGGATAGGGGACGGCCTGCGCGTACGTCCGCAGGAAGTGGGAGGACTTGCAATCGGTCGGGTCGTCGATCTTGTACTGCCGCTGCCCCGCGACGCCGTGGCAGCCGAGGCAGATGTCCTGGACGACCGGCGAGGCCGTGGGATGGAAGGTCTCCGTCTCGCTCGCGAGCTGCGCGTAGAAGATCGGATCGCGTCCACCCAGGCCCATGGGCGAGGTTTTCCAGGTCGCGTACGGCGACAGGTTGAGGAGATTGCTGCCATTCGGGTTGGGCGTCGTCATGTCGAACTGCAGGCCGGTGCCGCCCGCGTCATGGCAGCCGATGCACTGCGACGAAGTCACGAACTGGCTCGCCGCGGTGACCGGTCCCGCCTTCACCCAGACGTTGTCGTAAGTCTCGGAGGGCATCCGCGACACGGTTTCCCAGGTCGTCTTGGGGAGGCGGCCGGCGCCGAGCGCCTTGGTGAAGTCGGGGTTGTAGCCATAGAGCGGCTGGCCGAGGCGCGGCGCGTCGTCCGTGGGCAGCGACACCAGCCGGTGATGGCTCGCGACCGGTTTCGGGTCGGAGAAGTGCTGCGAGAGGAACACGAGCGGCTCGCCCGGCTCGCCCTCGACGTTGCGCAGGCTGGAGAAGGTCAGGTTGTCCTGCGCCGAGGCATGGCAGTTGACGCAGTACTGGCCGAAGCCCATGTAGGGATAGCGGTTCGTCGGGCCCGGCGGATAGTCGGGGTCCGGGGGGCCAAAGCCGAAGTACCCCCAGAACCAGCCGTCCTGCGCGGCTTCGCGGTCGCGCACCATGACGGCGGCTCCGGACGTGGGCAGCAGGAAGGTGGGATCGACGCCGGCGCAGGCGGCGGCCGGGGCGGGATACATCTCCTTGACGATCACGGCGCCGTCCGGGATTGACGCAGCCGAGTCCGGAGCCGCCGTCTCCACCGGCCGGTTGGCCGTCATCCAGGCGAACATCTCGGGCGAGTACCAGATCACGACCGGCGCGTGCGTGCCGTGATAGGCGCCGACCCACTGGCCGTCCTGGAGCGTGGCGGTGAACGGTCCGGTATCGCGCACGCGCTTGTCCCGCTGCCACCCCGAGTCCTTGTCACGGTGGCAGAAGTTGCGCAGGAAGCTCCCGAGCGCGTCCTCGTACTTCTCCAGGGGGAGCCCGGCGGGCTCGCGGATCACGGAAGCCAGCTCGGCGCAGAGCGCCGGGTCCTTGGGCAGCAGGGCCGCCGGCTGCTTGGCCGAGCAGGAGGATTGCCCCACGGCCGGCAGCGAGGCGAGACAGCACACAGCGAGAGACAGCAGGACCGCGCGGATCGCTCTCATCGGGTTCTCCCGGACGCTCGGATTTGGGCACGATGAGACCACGCGGCTGCCTGGGTGTCAACGGCGGCGAGGGGCGGTCGAAATCAACAATCAGGTCCGGGCGTAGACCGGGGCCAGGTAGACGAGCTCCAGGTCCGGGCCGACCACGGGGATGCGCACGGCGATCTGCCAGTAAACCGCGTCGTCGCGGTCCATGTCCGTACCCGGGACGTCGGACGGCAGTTCGAAGGTCAGGGCGACCTCCTTCAGCCGTTCGCCGGGAAAGTCGAACTCGGCGGTCTGGGAGTAGATCTGCATCGGCACCCGGCCCTCCCCCTCCACCAGCTCGTCCTGCACGCAACGCAGGACCGCCAGGACCGGCCCGATCACCTCGGGGGCTGGCCGAGCCACCAGCAGCGCCTCCAAGCGTTCGCCCGTATGGGCGGGGAACGTGGTCCACCGCAGGAGGGGCGGGCGCCTCCAGAACGCGTACCAGAGTTTGTTCAGGGTATCGAAGAGGACGATGAACCCGACTACGTCCACGAGCAGGATCACGGTTTCGAGCGCGGGCGAGGCTGAGGGAAGAAGCAGGTTGAGGGCGAAAATCACAACCAGGATGGCCGCGCGGGCCGGCGTGGCGTGCCGGGTTCTCGGCGTGTAGTCCGGCATCTGCCCCTGGGGGCGCCAGGCATCGGCCGGGGACGCCGACCGGGTCGGCACGTACAGACGCTGACGTTCGAGCGATTCCTCGAGCAGGTTCATGCAGTTCGGTCCCCCGGCCCCTCTTCCCGCACCAGCCGGGCCAGCACCAGGAGCAGCACGGCCACGGCGGCGACGAGCGCGCCCCAGAAGAGGCCGCGGGGCACGCGGGCGGAATCGTTGACCCGCTCCGCGGGCGGCTCGGGGGCGAGGGTGACCTCCCGGGCCTGGGCTGGATCGAGCTGCGCGGCGATCAGGGAGAGGTCGTAGCGCGGCTGTCCCAGGTCGTTGCGGCCGTAGAGGAGCCGGACGCCGCTGCCCCCCGGATGGAAGAAGCGCAGCGTCCAGGTCTCCAGGTGGAGCCGCATGCGCCCCAACGGCAGCGGAGCGTTGTCCCCTTCGTCGACGACCAGATCGACGGTCTTCCCGGCATTGGCTGGGACCTCCAGGGTCAGCGGCGGCGCCGGCCCGGGCCCCGTATGCCGCCAGGTCCGGACCGGGCCGACCCACTCCGGCCCGCCGCGGCGGGAGAGCGGTCCCTCCAGATGAACGCGCCGCTCGAAGACACCGGCGGTCGTGTCCACGATCAGGCGGGCTTCGGGCAGGCGCGGGTGGGGCATCTCGAGCCGGTGGCGGGAGCGCGCCTCATCATCCACCGGATCCGGCGCGGGTAGCTCGACGATCAAGGGGTCCGGGCTCCGCTCGCGAAGGTAGGGGATCTGCCGGCCCTCGGCATCCGCGATCCGCAGGTCTCCGAGATGGCTGTGCCCGAGGACAGCGGCGTCGAGCGTCAGGGCCGCCAGGCCGGGCTCGCCCTGGAGGACCTCCCGCGCGTAGCGGAACTCCTCGACTTCCAGGGACGCGCCGGCCCGCCCGGCCTCCGGGCTCTGGGCCGCGAGCGGGAGGGCCACGAGGGCGGCGAGTGCGAGCTTCCTCACTCCGCCGGCTCCTCCACCGTCCGTGCCAGCACGAATTTCTGGATGAGCACGGCGACCGCGGCCAGGCACACCGCCAGCCCCACGAAGCTCGCGATGCGGTAGAGGCCGCCGAGCGCGGCGAGGTCGAGGAGAAAGCCCTTGAGCACGGTTCCCAACAGGAGCGCGATGGCCGTGATGCGCGCCCCGCGGCTGTGTGCCGCGATGCCGGTCACGAGCAGCGCCAGCGCGAAGATCCCCCAGCCGAGGGTGTAGGTCAACCCCTCCGCCAGGGTCGCGCGGCCGGAGAGGAAGCCGAACGTGAGCGTCGGCCCCTGGGAGAAGAAGTCCGCGATCTCGATGTTGAGCAGCAGGAACAGGAGGACGCCGCCCGCGGCGCTCAGGAGCGTCGAGAGCCGCGGCAGCGCGGGAGCCAGCCGGTCGTCCACCCGGTGCAGCAGCCAGGCTCCGGCGAGCAGGGCCGCGGCGGCGACCAGATAGGTATAGAGATACCAGTTCCAGATCGGCATCTCGGCCCGAGGATGGTAGGCGAGCACCGCCGGGTTGAGCGACAGCCGCACGAACACCGCGGCAGCGAGGCCCGCGGTCCATAGCAGCAGGCCCCGGTGAGGGATTCTGCCGTAGAGCCAGGCCAGCGCAGCGGCGAGCAGCGCCCATCCGATCGTGATCCACTGCTTCTCGAGCTGTAGCGGGATGGCCGCGGTCACGAACGCCAGCACCGCACCCGCGACCAGCGCGAGACGGCCCAGGTTGCGTTCGCCCGGAGGCTCCAGATCCAGCAGCTTCCGTAGCAGGATCGCGAGCGCGCCAGCCTGGAAGAGCGGCAGCAGGCCGATCACGTCGCCGTGGCGGAGCCCCTCCAGGTTCAGACGTGCCAGGAAGAAGTACGCGGCGCTCGCCAGGACGGCGGCGAGCCACGGCTGGCGCAGCGGACGCGCCCGCCGGCCCAGCACCAGCGGGTAGGCGAGATAGATCAGGAGGATCACGGTGGCGAGGGTCAGGTGGTCCCAGTAGGGGCCGTCATGGTTCCAGAAGCCGGCGACCGCGAGAAACGAGGAAGCCACGGATGCGGGAGCCAGCCCCGGCGAGTCGAACTTCCAGGCGAGCGCCAGCAGGGCGATGAGGAGGCCCACCTGGACGGGCAGCACCAGCGCGAGTCCCGGCGGCGCATCCGCGAGGCCGGACACGGTGGCGACGATCTGGGCCGCAAGGAGGCCGGCCACCGCTCCCCTGGCGCAAGTGACGGTCAGATCCCCGGTCTCTCCCCCCTCGCGGCGCCATGCCATCCAGACCCACGCGACTCCGAAGGCCGCGAGAACCGCTTCGGCAGCCAGGGCCACGGCCGGCCAGGGTGCCAGCTCCGCCACGTACATCCAGGTGAGAATGGCCACGTGGGCCAGGATCAGGGATGCCACCTGCAGCCCGCCCCGCCGCAACACCAGGGCGGCGACACCGGCCGCGAGAACGAGCAGAGCCAGCACGCCGAACACCGGCCAGGGCGGCAGGGCCAGGTTCCTCTGCGTGGCCACGAAGAGGATGAAGACGTGCCCCATGAGCGCCAGATACACGCCGCGGGACGCTTCCGTCCCCTCCCCCCCGCGGGCCGTCCAGGCGTTGCCCGCCAGGGCGACCACGGAGAAGAGCGCAACCAGCAGCAGCGCGGGCACCACCCGGCCGTCGAGCGGGATCGTCGCCCACCAGAGGCCGATCAGGAACCAGGAGAGCACGACGCCCGCGAGCGCCAGGGCCGGCCGGCGCTCCTCCCGCGCCTCCAGGAACAGGCCGGCGTTGAGCAGCGTCAGCAGCAGGGCCAGTCCCCAGATCGCCGAGGGCGCCACCGGCCCGAGGGAGAGGAACCCCAACAGGGCCAGCCCGGCCAGGAGAAGGACTGAGCTCGCCCCTTCCGGCCGCAGCTTCCGGCCCAGGCGCCGTGCCACCATCGGCACGCCCAGGTAGAAGAGGCCGAACACCGCGTACAGCGCCAGACCCGGGAGCAGCCGCTCCGGAGTCAGGTGCCGGCCCGACCAGACGGCCTCCGCGGCCACGGCGAAGAAGGCCGAGCCGAAATGGATCCAGCCCGATTCGTAGATCAGGGCGGACGCCGCCGAGGCCAGCAGGAGCAGGAAGAGGACGCCGAACGTCAGCCCCGGCGAGGCCGCCGCCGGCTCCAGAACGATCAGAGCCGGAAAAGCGCTCAAGAGCAGAGGCGCGGCGAAGGTCCCATCCCTCGGTGAGAGCCGGCCGCCGAGCCGCCGCGACACCCAGGGCGCCGCCAGGAAAAGGAGCACCTCCGCCGACAGGAACGCCAGCACCTCCGGCCATGCCGCCGAGCGGTAGGACCTGAGGAGCCAGATCATCCAGACCAGGACCGTGGCCGCGGCCCCGGCCACATGGGGAAGATTCGGCCCGCGCACCGCGCTGAAGACGGCAAGCCCGGCGCCGAGCAGAAGAAGAAAGCCGAAGAGCAGGCCGTAGTGATCGCCGAAGCCAGGGGCCGCCGCCAGGTAGACGGCGAAGAGCAGCGGGAGCCCGGCACCCAGGGCCGCCACCTTCCAGAAATCGTCGTCGCCTTCCCTCCCCCTCACCAGGGCCGGCGCGAGCAGGTAGAGCGCCGGGAAGATCAGGAAGATGCCGAGCGCGAGCGGGATCCTCCCCGGGTCCAGGTAGCGCAAGACCCAGTACCACTGGTAGAGGAAGGTAGCGGCCAGGGCCAGCCGGATCAGGATCGTCCAGCGGCGGTTGAGCGAAACCCAGGCGAGGCCCGCGTTGAGGAGCAGCAGGTAGCCGAAGAGCGCGATGGGGCGATCCTGGCCGGTCGAGAGCAGAGCGGGCGTGGCGAAGCCGCCGACCAGGCCCAGCAGGGCGATGAACGGCGAGTCGCGCCGGATCGCCAGGGCCACGGCCACGGCCGCCACCAGGGCCATCAGGAGGAAAGCCGGGGTGGCGCCGAGGAGCCCCCAGAGGGAGTGGGAGGCGAAGATGGTCGAGAAGAGGATCGCGATGCCGGCGGCGTCGAGAGCGTTGGCCGTAACCGGGTAGCGCCGCGCGGCTTTCAGCTCGCAGGCGACCAGGAGCCCGGCGCCGGTGAGGACGCCGATCGCCATCCGGATGGGCGCGCTCAGCCAGCCATGCTGGATCGAGTAGCGCAGAAAAAGGATGGCGGCAATGGCGAGCATGATGCCGGCCATCCACGAGAAGAGCCGCACGCCCACCAGGTTCTCCCAGTCGACCGCCGGCTTCGGGATGCGCCCCAGCGCGCTGCGCGCCTCATCGAAGATGGATGGGGCCGCCGCCGGCGGCGGGGGTGGCGTGAACCCCTCACCCCCCTGGCCCCCCTCTCCCATCGCACTCCCACCCGGCCGGGAGAGGGGGGAACGTGCTTCAGGCATGAGTGGAGGCGCCCCTCTCCCGGGGGAAGGGTGTGCGATGGGAGAGGGGATGGGGGTGAGGGGCGCCGGAGGCGGAGCCACCACGACCTGAGGAGCAGGAGCAGGCGCCTCCACCGGCGGCGGACGCAGGCTGCGAAGCTCCCGCTTGATGCCGTCCAGCCTTTCGAGCAGAGTGGCAACCTGTTGCTGTTGAGCTCTCTGGGAGGCTTCGAGGCTCGCGATCCGGTCCCGCATCCGGAGTTCGCGGACGATCAGCCAGACCACCGCGATCGCCAGGAGCCAACTGACGCATTCCATGCCCGGACCTCCGAAGAGCGAGCTGAAACTGGATGACAGGGGGATCTTATCCGCTCAGGCCCGGCCCAGGAAGCGTGGGATAATGGAGGAAGGTTGAAACAGATCGGGCCTCCCGGTCGTTATGTTGGTGGGGATGATGTCTTCTATCGCGCCTTTCTATCCAGATGTCCGCGTCTCCGTCAGGAGCCGGAACCGGTTCGCCCTCGTGAGCGCGATCCGGTACGGCCTGCGGCGCGCGGGCACTCCACACGCCGAGATCGAGCGCTTCAGCCAGGAAGCCCTCTCGGCCCAGGACCCCCATCGCCTGAAGGAGATCTGCCAGCAGTGGGTCCTCCTCGAGCCCCCCAAGGGCTGATAAGCCCCTGCCCAAAGGCAGTCCTTTAAGTCTTTCAGGTCCTTTTGGTCCTTGTCGTCCTTTTGGTCCTTTCCTCCCCCGCCCGCGTAGAATGCCGCCTGATGTCCTCCGACAGCCGTGGCGCGCCCATTCCGCTGGGGCCGTTCCGCCTGCACCGCTGCATCGGCCGGGGCGGCATGGCCGAGGTCTGGACCGGCGTCCACGCCGCTCAGAGGGTTCCGGTCGCGGTCAAGGTCATGACGGCCGATCGGGCGCGCAACCCCCAGTACCGCGCCTCGTTCCGCAACGAGGTGCAGTCCGTGGCCAGCCTCGACCACCCCGGGATCGTCCTGGTCTTCGACCACGGCGAGGTAGGCAGCGAGGCCGAGAATGCGTCCCTTGGGCTGCTCCCGGCCGGCAGCCCGTGCCTGGCCATGGAGCTGTCGGAGCACGGCACGCTGGCCTCCCGCGCCTCCAAGATCCGGGATTGGCCCGGCCTGCGGCACATCCTGCTCGCCCTGCTCGACGCGCTCGCCCATGCCCATGCCCGCGGCGTGGTCCACCGCGACCTCAAGCCCTCCAACGTCCTGCTCTTCAGCCCGATCGGCCCCATCGGTAATACCGCGGCTCCAAGGCTCAAGCTCGCCGACTTCGGCCTCGCCCAGGCGTTCGAGCTGCAGATCGGCCCGGAATCGACCGACTTCGTCTGCGGCACGCCCACCTACATGGCGCCCGAGCAGCTCCGGGGAGAGTGGCGCGACTACGGTCCGTGGACCGACCTCTACGGCCTCGGCTGCCTGGCCTGGGCGCTCGCCACCGGCGGGCCGCCGTTCACCGAGCCCGGCCTGCTCCAGCTCGTCCGCCTGCAACTGGAGGAGGACCCGCCCGCGTTCGAGCCGCTGTTTCCCGTGCCCCGCGGGTTCGAAGGCTTCCTCCGCCGGCTCCTGCAGAAGGAGGGGGGCCATCGCTTCGTACGCGCCGCGGACGCCGCCTGGACCCTGCTGCGGCTGAAGGAGCCGGCCGGGAGCGAGTGGTCCATCCCCGTGGAGTCTTTCGAGGAGCCGCCCACCGAGGTCCTGACTCTCACGAGCCTCCTGCCCGCGGCGCGGGAAAGGCCGGCTCCGCCGCCCCTGGTTGAGGCCACCGAGCCGCCGTGCGTGCGCGAGTCCCCGCCGCTTCCAGAGACCTGGGAGCACCCGGTCACCCGGCAGCCCTCCATGCAGCTCGTGGGCGCGGGTCTCGGCCTCTATGGCCTGCGCTCGATCCCCCTGGTCGGCCGCCGCGCCGAACGCAATGCGCTGTGGCGGGCGCTCTCCGAGGTCCACGCAGTGCAAAAAACACGTCTCGTCCTCCTGCGGGGCGCGGCCGGCAACGGCAAGACCCGGCTGGCCGAATGGATCGCGGAGCGGGCGCACGAGGTCGGCGGGGCCACCATCCTGCGCGCCTCGCACGGCCCGAGCCCCGGCGCCGGCGACGGCCTGCCGCGGATGATGGCCCGCCACCTGCGCTGCGTCGGCCTCACCCGGACGGAGATCCTGGACCGCACCCGGCGCCTGTTGCGGATCTGGAAGCTGGACGACGACGATGAGGCCGAGGCACTGGCCGAGCTCATGGCGCCGATGGCGTCCATGGCACCTGATCCGGGGGAAGAAGCCGGCCATACCGGCTCGCGGCCCCTGCGCCCCCAGACCGCTGCCGAGCGCTTCGACCTCGTGGAGCGCCGCTGCCGGCGCCTGGCCCGCCAGCGCCCGGTCCTGATCCTGCTCGACGACCTCCACTGGGGCGCCGAGCTGATCGCCTTTGCCGACCACCTGCTGCGCACCGCCGATCTGCCGGTGCTGATCCTGGCCACGGTCCGCGACGAGGCGCTGGCGGAGCGCCCCCTGGAATCCGCGGCCATCGCCGAGCTGCTCGCCCTGCCCGGCGCGAGCTCCCTGGACGTGCCGCCGCTCTCCCCGGGCGAGCGCGCCGCCCTGGTGCAGCATCTCCTAGGCCTGTCAGGCGAGCTCGCCGCCCAGGTCGAGGAGCGCACCCACGGCAATCCCCTTTTCGCCGTGCAGCTCGTGGGCGACTGGGTGCTGCGCGGCGTGCTGGAAGTCGGCGAAACCGGCTTCGTGCTGCGGCCTGGCGAGGAGGCCCGGTTCCCGGACGACCTCCACCAGGTATGGTCCGCGCGCGTGGGCCGGCTCCTGGACGGCTCCCCCGCCGGCAGCCGCGAGGCCCTGGAGATCGGCGCCGCGCTCGGTCCCGACGTGGACAGGGAAGAGTGGAGACGGCCTGCCGCGCCGTGGGCTCCCCAGCCCCGCCCCAGCTCGTGGAGGGGCTGGTGATGAGCCACCTGGCGGTACGCACCGAGGAGGGCTGGCGCTTCGTCCATCCCATGCTGCGCGAGAGCCTGGAGAGAATGTCGCGCGAGGCCGGACGCTGGCCGGGGCACAACCGGGGCTGCGCGGCCATGCTCCTGGGCCGGGCCGCGACGGGAGAGCGCGGAGTGGCCGAGCGCCTCGGCCGTCATCTCCTCCTCGCCGGCCAGCCCACCGCGGCAGTCGACTTCCTCCTGCGCGGCGCGGGCGAGCGCCGCGAAACCAGCGACTACGCAGCGGCGCAGGCGCTCCTGGCGCAGCGCGACGAGGCCCTGCAATCCCTCGGCACCGGCCGGCGCGATCCGCGCTGGGGAGACGGCTGGGTGCTGCGCGCCCGCATCCACCTCCACCGGGGCCAGCTCGGCGAGGTCTTCCGCTGGGCCGGCCGCGCCGTCACCGACGGCACGGAGGACGAGTGGAGCCCCATCCGCTCCGAGGCCCTGCGCCTTCTGGGCGATGCGGCGCGGCGGCGCGGCAACCTCCGGCAGTCGGTCGACCTCTACGAGCGCTGCCTCTCGGCCGACGCCCCCCACGGCGTGGCCGCGAGCCTCTGGGGCCTGGCCGACGTGCTGCGCCAGAGGGGAGACCTGGAGCGGGCGCGGGAGCTTTTCGACCGCTCCGAGCGGCTCTATCAGGAGATCGGGGACGATCACGGCGTAGCCGACCACTTGATCGCAATGGCCGATCTCGCCCGCCAGCGCCGGGACGCGGCCGACGCCGAGCGTTGGTACCGGAAGGCCCGCGACCGTTTCGAGGAGCTGGGGAATCAGTACGGTGTGGCCCGCAGCCTGAACGGCCTGGGCGAGGCTGCACGCCTCGGTGACGACCTGGCGCGGGCCGGCGGTCTCTATCTCCAATCACTCGGCATCCTGGAGCGCCTGAGCTCCGCGGACGGGCTCTTCCCGCGCGTCAACCTGGCCCTCGTGGACCTGGGAGGCGGCCGCTTCGCCGAGGCGCGGGAAGGATTGGAAGAGATCCGCGGTCAGCTCGAGGACCTGGACTGGGGAGGGCTCCTCGCCTGCGTCCACGCCGGCCTGCTCGCCTGCGCCGCGCACGCCCGAGCCTGGGGAGCCTGGGAGACCACCTTCGGCCGCCTGTCCGAGCTGCTCGCCGCGAGCGGCATGCAGGACCCCGACATCATCTGGTGCGCCGAGCTGTCCGCAAAGCTGGCGGAGGACGCGGGGCGGGAAGCCTGGGCCCGGGCGGCGCGGGGGCTGGCAGGTCGCTGATCCGCGTCACTGGGGCGCGGGGCACTCTCCTTCGGACTTCAGGGAGACCCCGGCGCCGCGGCGCTCGCAGTCGTTGCCGTAGGTCTTGTTGTCGCATCCGCAAACCGGGACGAACTCCCGGGTGCAGATCTCCGGCTTCTCGGTGCAGCGGCCCGACCCCTGTTCGCCGCAGGTTCCAGCGCGGAACTCGCAAAACTGGCCGCCCCCGCAGTCCTTGTCGGTCTTGCAGACCTGGACCTCTCCCTTCTGTCCGCAGTCCCCATTGCGGTCCGGCCGCACTCCCGCCTTCGCGATCTCGCACTCGTTGGCGTAGGTCTGGCCGTTGCAGCCGCAGATGGGAGGCCCCTGCTTGGGGCAGGTCTCGGGCACGGCGATACAGGTGCCGGCCAGGTCGGGAGCGTTGCACTGCCCGGCAGGGAACAGGCAGCCCTGCCCCGCGGGACACTTGAGGGCCCCGATCCCTCCGCAGGTCTGGCCCGTCTGGGCCGTGGCCGCACCGGCGACGAGAACCAGGGCAAGCCCCAGCAACAGGAATGGAAGTGTTTTCGATCTCATGACGAACCTCCTTCTTTGCCACGGAACGTGCCGCGGTCGTCGTGGTCCGCACTTTCGAGTGTGCAAAAATCACACCTCCGCAGAGGCTGCGGAGCGTTTCCGCGCGGTCACTTCGATCTCGATACGCATGCGGGGATCAGCGAGCCCCGCCGAAATCATCGTGGCAGCCGGACGGATCTCGCCGAGATACTTGCGCAGAACAGGCCAGCACTCGGCAAACTCCGCGGCGTTTGGAAGTATGTAGCGCACCCGGACGACGTCGGCGAGGCTGGAGCCCGCCTGACGAAGCGCCAGCTCGATGTTCTTGAAGCACTGCTCGGTCTGCTCGATCAGGCCGTCCGAGATGGTCATGGTCGAATAGTCAAAGCCCGTCGTGCCTGAAACGAACACCCAATCGCCATCGACAACCGCACGCGAATAGCCGATCTCTTCTTCGAACTTCGATCCAGAGCTGATGAGCTGTCTCGTCATGGTTTTGAGCACATGCGGTTCAATGGGAACGATCCGCGGCGAGTTGCTCGAGCTGCTCAAGGAGGTCGCCCCTGCCACGATTGTAGCCGCGTTCAATGATGAGTTGCAGGGCCTCCCTCGCCGCGCTTACGTCCTCGGGGCTCGCCTCCCGCAGAAGTGCCTTCAGATCATCGAAGTCCTGCGGCCGATTCCGATCGTCCCTCGCCAACAACTTCAGGGCGATCAAGTGACCTGTGGTGGCAATGGGCAGCACAATCCCTGCCGCGAGTTCAAGTTCCTCGGCTTGGGCAACGATTTCCGGCTCCACGCCAGAGGAAGCGAAGAGCAGATCCACCAGTACCCCTTCTTCCTCCTCGCCGGGCGCGATGAAGCGGACGGTTGCAAGTCGGCCGGCAGCATCCTGCTCCAGGTGTTCCACAAGGGTGTAGCCGCGCGCCCGAAGGTTCCGAACCAGCTTTTCGGCCTGCGAGTCCCCGGCAACGGCGACGACCAGGTCGACATCCCGCGTGGTCCTGGGCTCGGCCCGGGCGGAAACCGCGAGCCCTCCTATCAAGGCCCAGCTCTGATCCAGATCTTGGAGGTCACGGGAGGCCCGAAGCAGAGCCGCGAGCAGGCGGGTCACTCGAATCTCTCGAACCTTCGAGAGGGCCGTCCGGCTCCGTCGCCATGCTCTGCGCCTGGGCGGCGGTGGAGCCACTCCACAAGCCGGCGCTCGATTTCAGCCTCTGGCACATCGGGGAAGCGGCGCCGGAGGTTCTGGCGCATGATGGCTTCTGCCGTTTCGTACAGGTCGAAAGCCATCTTCATCCGCGACAGCACCGCGGGATCACGGATCGGCTGTTTCATGTGTTTATTCTACCCGACGAAGAACAACCGGCCGGCTCCGGGCTTGGAAGTTTATGGCAGCTCTCGGGTCGCTCCGGAGGTTTTGCCAGAGATCCGCTAGCGCTCGCCGACCATCGGCGAGGGCTTGCCGGCTCCCGGGAAGGGCTGCCGCTCTCCGGCGAAGAGTTGCCGAAGGCCGGCAACGGCGTGCCGGCGGTTGGCAGAGGCTGGCCGAGAACCGGCAACGGCTTGCGAGGCACCGGCCAGGCTTGGCGGATGACCGGGAGACGTTCCCGGCATTCGGCCAGGACCAGCCGGAAGGCGGCCGGGAGCTGCCGACAGCCGGCTGACCTTGGCCGAACTCGCGCCGCAGCTAGCCGACAGCCGGCAACAGTTCGCCGAACGCGCGCCGAGGCTAGCCGAAGACCGGCGACGGTCGCGCCGGGGCCAGCGGACAGCCGGGAACGGCTGGCCCTGGTTCATTGACAACCGATTCACCATAGCCAGGCGGGAGCAGGACCGGGCTCCCACTTGGTTACCCTTTCGCCAGCTCCCGCAGCTCGGGGCTACCGGGGTATTTCCCCAGCGCGAAGCGCAGCAGGGCCGGGGTTCTGCGTCTCGCGCCGGGCTAGACGTCCGCGGCCTAGCGGTGGTCTCCAGGGGCATTGCTTCGCCCCTTCGGGACGACCCGGAGCCGGTCCAAAGATTTCAGGACGGCTCCCAACAGCTCGAAGCGGCTCCGAAGCTTTCGGAACCACTCCGAGCCACTCGGAGCCAGTGCAAAGATCTCAGAACGACTCTCAGCGGCTCGAAACGACTCCGTCGATTTCAGAACGACTTGCAGCAGCTCGGAGCGGCTCCGAAGGTTTCAGAGCTACTCTCAGCAGCTCGGAGCGGCTCCGAGACGCTCCGAGTCGGTTCGAAGATTTCAGAATGACTTCCGGCAGCTCGGAGCGACTTCGAAGCCTTGGGAAGGACTCCGAGGCAGCCGGAGCCGGTCCTACCCTTTTGCCAGCTCCCGCAGCTCGGGGCTGCCGGGGTACTTTCCCAGCGCGAAGCGCAGCAGGGCCGCGGCGCTGTCCGGGTCCTTGAGGGTGCGCAGGGTCTTGACGGCCTCGGCATAAGCGCCAGGCGTGGGGCTCGCCTCCACCATCTGCCGCAGGGTCGGCCCTACCCTTCCGGGACGGCCGCTCAGGGCGTAGAGGACGGCCAGGTTCGAGTAGGCGCGGATATCGTCGGGAAAGCGTCCGATCTCCTGGAGGAACGCGGCCTCCGCCCCCTGCGTGTCTCCGAGATCCGCCAGGATCTTGCCGCGGATCAGGGACAGCCCGCGGATCAGGTCGGGGTCCTGCGTTTCGCGCCGGGCGTAGACGTCCGCGGCCCTCGCGGTGGTCTCCAGGGCCTCCTCATAATGTCGCCGGGCGTGGAGCACCTCGGACAGGGTGATCATCGGGCCCAGCCTCAGATTCTCGTCGTCCATGGCGAGGCGGGCCTCGCGCTCGGCCGCCTCCAGGTCCTTCTTCCTCAGCGCGACCTGGGCGAGCAGGCCGTGCGCGAACGAGGGGTGGGTCGGCGCGGCCATGCGG
>DASUNJ010000059.1:0-2318 GCA_036277235.1 Thermoanaerobaculia bacterium
GCAGATCGACGCGCCAGCCAGGCGAGGGCGGGCGACCGCGGCAGGGTTGGGAGCCCGAGGGAGGCTGGAAGAGTTGCCTTGCGGCGTCGCGCCGACTAGTTCCCAAGTCCAGTGCGTCAGTGGTCGTAGGAGTAGGCGAGAGACGAGGAAACGCCCCTGTTTGCAGGTATTCTCGTGTTGCCGAACAACGAGGAAACCGTTCAAACGGAGGCGTTTCAGGTGAGCAAGAGTAAGGAGAATTTGGAGCGTCGTCAACAGGCTGGGAGGGAGCGTCTGGAGGGGCGCTGGCAGCCTGAGCGGAGCCAGCCGGTACTGGAAGCTGGCAACGTCCAGTACGAGGTGGCGGGGCGGGCCCAGGCGGTGGGCTGCGGCGGACTTGGGATGCTGCAGACGGTGGTCGAAGTCGTGGGCCTGCGCGAGGCCCTGGACGCCAGCTTGCAGCTGTTCAAGCGGCATCTGCCCTACCACGAGTCGGACCACGTGCTGAGCTTGACCTATAACCTGTTGACCGGAGGTCGCTGCCTGGAGGACCTGGAGAGGCGGCGGCAGGATGTGGCGTATCTCGATGCGTTGGGCGCGCGGCGGATTCCCGATCCGACCACCGCCGGGGATTTCCTGCGGCGCTTCGACGCCGCGGCCGTCGAGGCACTGATGGCTGCCATCAATCAGACTCGCGCAGGGGTGTGGCGAGCGCAGCCGCGAGCCGACCGTCAACTGGCGACGATCGACGTCGACGGGTCGATCGTGGAGACCTCGGGTCACTGCAAGGAGCGCATGGACGTCTCCTACGACGGTCGCTGGGGCTATGGGCCGCTGCTGGTGAGTCTCGCCAACACGCAGGAAGTGCTGTTCGCGGTGAATCGACCGGCGAGCCGTCCGTCGCACGACGGGGCAGCGCGATGGCTCGACGAAGCGATCACGTGGGCACGGGAGGCGGCGGGGTTTGCGCGGGTGCGCCTGCGCGGTGACACCGACTTTTCTCTGACCGCCCACTTCGACCGCTGGACGGCGGCGGGAGTGGAGTTTGTCTTCGGAATGGACGCCATGCCCGGCTTGGTGCGGCGCGCCCAGGCACTGCCGGACGAGGCCTGGAAACCCATGCAGCGCAACGACAAGCGCCACCGCGGCGGGCGTCGGCGCCGGCGCGCACCGGACGTCAAAGCGGAGGTGGTGGCGACCAAGGGCTACCGGACGTTGACCCTCACCGAAGAGCACATCGCCGAGGTGGCCTATCGACCCCGCGCCTGCCGCCAGCCGTACCGGCTCATCGTTCTGCGTAAGCGGATTCGGGTCACCCAAGGCCAGCTTCACCTTGAGGACGAGATCCGCTACTTCTTCTACATCACCAATCTCCCGGCCGGCCAGATGAGTCCGCGGGCTGTGGTGCGCGACAACAACGCCCGCTGTCATCAAGAGAACCTCATCGAGCAACTAAAAAACGGCGTTGCGGCCACGCGCCCTCCGGTGCGGGAGTTCGACGCCAATTGGGCCTATCTCGTCATCGGCGCGCTGGCCTGGAACCTCAAATGCTGGGCTGCCTTGCTGCTCCCCGCCCAATTCGGCGCCCGCGCTCTGTTGCATATGGAGTTCCGCCGCTTCCTCCACGAGATCGTGATGCTCCCGGCCCAGATCGTGTCGACCGGTCGCCGTCTGGTCTTTCGCCTGCTGGCGATCAACCGCTGGACCGCGCTGCTCCTCGAAGGGACGCCGCAGCTGAGGCGATGGTGCTTCCCGTAGCATCTTCAGAATCCGCGCTCGCTTCCCGCAGTTGGTGGAGCGGTCGTGTCTCCCGCTGCGCCTGTTCAGCCTCTCGAAGGGTCCCTCCTCCCCGATTTGCCGCCGCTTCTTCGGACTTCTCGCCGCGCCTTGCATCGTGCAGCCTGCCGACTCCCTCACCTCACCCCAGAAGAGAACCGCTACCGGCAGCCGGCCACCACTCAATGGCCAAACGCGCTTGATTTGGGCCTAGATCCTGAATGGACAGCCCGAGACCCTGACCGGTATGCACGGTGTTCGTGAGCATGGCGTATAAGAGTGTCAAGGCTAGCCCGGCATAGAGGCATCACCAACAGAACCATGCAGTAGTCCACAGCAAGTAGAATTTCTTGGCGCTTTTGCCAACGCGCTTCATGTCTACTCGATCGATCGAGATCCCAGTGAGATCATCTTGCATCGACCTTGGCCGCGGGATGGTAAATGAAAGGACGAAAATCACGATCGCTTGTATGCCGTAGAGACCGACTCTCACTTGATCGACTGAGAGAACGAGCCAGTTGGGCACTGATGCCGGCCGGAGCAGAGTCCAAAGGAAGGTGGCC
>DASUNJ010000060.1:0-2875 GCA_036277235.1 Thermoanaerobaculia bacterium
GAGCGGCGATCCCAACGGCGAGATCTTCGTCCGGGTCGGCCTGAGCCGCGTCGAAAGGCGTCTCGGCGCCTTCGGTCCGGCCCGGGAGCAGGCAGAAGAGGCCGTCCGTCTCGTCGAGGACATGCGCGCCGGCCTGCAGGGTCCCTTGAGCCGCGGCAGCTTCCTCGCCACCCGCTACGACGCCTACGAAGAGCTGGTTGCCCTCCTCATGGAAAGAGGCCATGCCCGCGAAGCCCTGGAAGTGGCGGAACGGGCAAGAGCCCGCAATCTGTCCGAAGATCTGGCAGAGGGCTCCCTCTCCCGCGCAGCGGGGGAGGGCAGGGGAGGGGGCTCCGACCGCAAGCGAACCCTCCAGGCCGAGCTCCAGGCCATGGACGCCCGCCGCCAGTCCCTCGCGGCTGGCGATCCCCGGGACCCCCGCCTGCGGGATCTCGACGCGGAGCTGCGCAGGAAGGGGATAGAGCTGGACCGGCTCGCCACGGTCCGGGCAGGGCTGTCCGGATTCAGACCCCTGACCGCTGCCGGCATCCAGGGTCTTGCCGACGAGGAGTCCGTCTTCCTGATCTATCTCCTCTCCGAGCCCGCCAGCTTCGCCTGGACGGTGGACGGCGCCGGGGTCGAGCCCCATCTCCTCCCAAATGGAAAGCGGATCGATACGCTCGCCCGCAGGGTGGTCGCCGCCTGGTCCCAGAAGAGCCAGGCGGCCACCCGGGACACGGCGGCAAGAGCGGCCCGTGAGCTGTCGCAAGCGATCCTCGCTCCGCTCCGGCACCGTTTGAAAGGGCGCCGGCGCCTGGTCATCCTGGCCGATGGGGCCCTGCACCTGGTCCCCTTCGCGGCCCTCCCCGTGCCTGAAGCTTCCGAGCCGCTCCTCCTCGATCACGAGATCGTCCTCCTCCCTTCGGCCACGTTCCTGGACCAGCAGCGGCGCCGGTTGGCTGGGAGGGAGCCGGCTCCGGGAGAGATAGCCGTGCTCGCGGACCCCGTCTTCTCTCCGGAAGACGAGCGCCTTTCCCGGGATGGGAGCCAAACCGCACGATCGAGCGGGGGCAGGGGCTTCGATCCCGGTCCCCTCCAGCGGTTGCCGTTCACGGCGCTGGAGGCCGAGGCCATCCTTCGTCTCGCGCCACGGAAAGAAACCTTTCTGGCCGTGGGGACCGACGCGCACCGGGACCTCGTCACGAGCGGAGCCCTGCGCCGCTTCCGCCTGCTGCACTTCGCCACGCATGGATTGCTCCATCCTGTGCTGCCCGAGAGATCGGGCATCGTGCTTTCCCAGGTCGACGTCCAGGGACGGCGGCGGGAGGGTTTCCTCTCCGCGCCCGACGTGGCCGGCCTGGACCTTCCGGCCGAGATGGTAGTCCTGAGCGCCTGCCGCACGGGCCTCGGGAGAGAGGTCCGTGGAGAGGGCCTTGTCGGCCTGACGCAGGCGTTCTTCCGAGCGGGAGCCCGGCGCGTCGTGGTGAGCCACTGGAGCGTTCAGGACCGGGCGACCGCGGAGCTCATGGCCCGTTTCTACCGCGGCCTCCTCGGCGAGGGGCTCTCCTCCGCGGCCGCTCTGCGCGCGGCCCAGCTCTCGATCCGCAGCGAAGAAAAGTGGAGCTCCCCCTGGTTCTGGGCGGGCTTCTCCCTCCACGGCGACTGGCAATAAAAGCCGTCCAACAATCCTGCCGCGGCCCGTGTCCAAGTAGACAGAAGGACACAGACGGCCGGGGCGTCCCCGGAGCCGTCGACACTCGAAGGAGGGGATCTCCCATGCCTGAGGAAGCGAAGCCGAAACCCCTGAACTCCGATCCGGAACCCGAGAATCCCGATCCGAACCCGCACCCCAAGGGCTACGGAACCTTGGAGAGGGAAGTCCGGCCTCCCAACGCCGAAGCCGAGAACCCGGACCAGAAGCCGGACTCGGGCACGGGCAGCAAGATCCCGGGCACGCTCAAGAAGGATGTCGAGCCCGGGGGCCAGGGCTGAACGTGATTTGGGGAAGACGATCGTGCCAGACAAACCAATGACAGGTCGCGCCGTGGAAGTCTTGCGGGCTCTGCTGGCCTCCCGGGTAGGCGGCCCCGACCGGGTGCCGCAGAGCCTCATGGATGCCGTGGCTCTCGGCAAGGGTGATCGGGAGACGGTCCTGCGCGTCACCCGTGAAGTGTGCGGCACCGATCAGCCGTTCGATCTCGTCCGCTTCGACACGGACCGCATCCGCGAGTACGTTTACGAATCGAGCCGGCCTCCGGTCATCGCCGGCGCCTCGTGCATCCTCCGTGAGTTGAACGAGGAAATCAGCAAGGCGTACCCGCAATGGGTTCTGTTCTCCGGAGGAGGGGAGGGGCTGTTGCTGGTTCCGGGTGGGCAGGGTCCGGCGATCCGGGAGGAGATCGAGAGCCGCTACAGGGATGCAACGAGCGGTGCCCTCTCCGTAACCACGGAGCACCTTCCTATCGGACCCCATGATCTGATCGCCACGCGGCTGGAGGATGAACCTTCGGAAGGTGTGCGCCTGGTCACGGGAGCCCAGGCTGTGCTCGCGCGGCTTTACGATCGAATCCGCCGCAAGAAGGATGAGAGCCTGCGTCTGAGCCGTGACCTGCCCGGTCAGGAGACCCGCTGCGTCTCCTGCCGTGATCGCGCGGGCACGCTGCCGCTTCCGGTGAGGAGAAGGGATCCGGAAGAGGAGAAGGGGCCTCTCTGTGTGCCCTGCCATCAGCGCTGGAGCGTCGGCAAGGGGATCATCAACGGGATCTCTTTCGACGAGCTCGTGGAAAATCTCCCGCAGCGCGGCTCCAAGGCCCGATATCTCGGTTTTCTGTACGCCGACGGCAACTCCATGGGCGCCCTTTTCGGACGGCTGCGCCACCTGGAAGACCTCTGTTTC
>DASUNJ010000061.1:0-17985 GCA_036277235.1 Thermoanaerobaculia bacterium
GACGAATCGGCAGTGCTTCGGCATGAGCAGGTGTGAGCCGTCCTGGAGTTCGTGTATCCGTCGGGTCCCCGCAGAGCGGGGACAGATGATTCACCAGAAAGGAGTCGCCGCACATGCCACAAGGAACGGTCAAATGGTTCAATAACGCCAAGGGCTATGGGTTCATCCAGGCCGAGGAGGGCGGCGAGGACGTCTTCGTCCATCACACCGCCATCGTGGCGGAAGGCTATCGAACCCTGAATCAAGGCGAGAAAGTCAGCTTCGAGGTGGTGCAGGGGCCAAAGGGGCTGCAAGCCCGCAACGTGGCGCGGGCGACCTGAGCGGCGGACCGGGACGCGCCCTGCCGCCCGTTCCGGGCAGGGCGCCGTCTCGGATACACTTCCCGACCATGAGCGAATCGACCGATGTGACCTTCAAGCCGGAGGCGCCAGCCACTCCTGCGACCCCTGCCGCAGCCAAGCCCGTCCCCGCGAAAGCCGCCGCTCCCGCCGGACCGCCCCGCGCCCTGCCCTCGGACGAAGACATCTCCGCCTGGATCCACGGCGCGGACGTGCCGACCCTCGGAGCCGTGTTCGAGGAGATCGACGTGAAGCGTTTCGACGCCCTGATCATGCAGGTGCGCAAGGAGGAGCTGGTGCCGCAGCACTGGCAGGTGCTGAGCAGCCACGCCGTGCCGGACGACCTCGTGTTCAACCGGCTGCCGGAGGTGGGGCAGCTCCGGGTGCGCTACAAGAACCAGGAGCTATCGCGCCGCAGGCTGGAACACCTGCGCCATGCCTGGCTGGAGGCGGGCGGCCGCCGGCCCGCGGTCTGGACCGTCCCCGACCTGTTCGCGGCCATGCGGCGGATCTACGAGAAGAAGCACCCGGTCAACTGGACCGAGCTCCTCAGCGCGGTGCGGGATGTCTGGCGCGGGTCTGACCTGCCCTTCGGGCAGGAACAGCTCGAGGTGCTCTGGGCCTGTCTGGTGCTGATCCGGAAGAACACGAAGAAGTAGGGGAGGACTAAAGGACCTAAGGGACGAAAAGGACCCAAAGGACAGGAAGACGCGTTTCCCGGTCCTTTGGGTCCTTTATGTCCTTTTGGTCCTTCAGGCCTCTACCGTCGCCTTGGTGATCACGATCGGCTCGTTCGGCACATCGTCGTGGAAGCCTTTGCGGCCGCGGGGCGACTTGACGATCTGGTCCACCACGTCCATGCCCTCGGCCACCTTGCCGAACACGGCGTAGCCCCAGCCCTGCGGGTTCTTGCCGCTGTGGTTGAGCCCCGCATTGTCCGACACGTTGATGAAGAATTGCGCCGAGGCGCTGTGCGGATCGCTGGTGCGCGCCATGGCGAGGGTGCCGCGGGCATTGCCGAGGCCGTTGTCCGCCTCGTTGGGGATCGGCGCCCGCGTCGGCTTCTGCGACATGTCGGGGGCGAATCCGCCCCCCTGCGCCATGAAGCCGGGGATGATGCGGTGGAAGATCGTCCCGTCGTAATGGCCGGACCGGACGTACTCCAGGAAGTTCTCGACCGTCTTCGGCGCCTTGGCGGCGTCGAGGTCGATCACGATCTTCCCCTTGGTGGTATCCAGGGTCACTCGTGGCATGCAGGCATCTCCTTACTTGGGCGCAGCCGCGGCCACGCTGGCCTTCTTGATGGTCACCGCCTCGACCGGCACGTCGCCGTGAGGTCCCTTGGTGGTGGTGCGGACGGTGGCGACGGAGTCGACCACCTCCATGCCTTCCACGACCTTGCCGAAGACCGTGTAGCCCCAGCCGCGCGGGCTGTGGTCGAGGGAGCGGTTGTCCTTCAGGTTGATGAAGAACTGGGACGAGGCCGTGTGCGGCGCGCTCAGGCGGGCCATGGCGAGGGTGCCGCGCTCGTTGCGCAGCCCATTGTCGGACTCGTTCTTGACCTGGCCCTTGGTCGGCTTCTGCTCCATGGCGGGGGTGAAGCCGCCCGTCTGGACCATGAAGTCCGGGATGACCCGATGGAAGATGACGCCGTCGTAGAACCCGGACTTGACGTACTGGAGGAAGTTGGCCACGGTCAAAGGGGCCTTGTCCGGGAAAAGCTCGACGACGATCTTCCCCTTGCTCGTGTCCAGCGTCACCCGGGGGTTCGGCTTGGCGGCCGGAGCCGGGGCCTGGGCGGGCTGGGCCCGGAGCGCTACAGATCCGAGGGCGAGGACGGCGACAACAGCAGCTAAGCTCAGCTTCATGGTGAGTTCTCCTTCCAATGCGCGGGGGATGCTACCACGGACCGTGGGGGTGGTCCTGGCCGGCGGAGCCTCTAGCCGGATGGGGCGGGACAAGGCCCTCCTGGAGATCGACGGCGAGACCCTGGTTGCCGGCGCGGCCCGGCGGCTGGGGGAGGTCTGCGAGGAGGTCCTGATCGCGGATGCCGGCCGAGGTCTCCTGCCCGGCTCGGTCCCGGATGGCCCCGGCCAGGGTCCGGCCGCAGGCATCCTCGGAGCGGCCCGCGCCCGGCCCGGACATCCCCTGCTGGTCCTGGCGGTGGATCTGCCGCGGGTTCCCGTCTCCCTCCTCGCGGAGTTGGCCCGGTCGGACGCCGACCTGGCAATCCCGCGGTGGTCGGGAGGCTTGGAGCCGCTCTGCGCGCTCTACGGACTGGCAGCCCTCGCCGCGCTCGAAGAGCGCGTCGGGCGGGGGCGGCTGGATCTGCGCACGCTTGGGGAGACGCCGGGGTTGCGGGTGCGGTATCTGGAGGAGCCGGGGGAGGTGTTCCTGAATGTGAACACCCCTGGTGATCTCCCGTTCTAGCCAGCCACCTCCCCACCCACCCCGCCGCACTTCTCGCACGGGCAGATCTGGCGCAGGAAGTCGTAGCGGTAGATCCCGGTGCCGTGGCCGTCGGAATAGGCGATGGAGATGGCGTAGTTGCCCACCGGCTTGATCGACTCGGCGGTCACCGGGGACGCCGGCGGCTGGTAACGGATCTTCTGGAAGGAATGACCCTGGCAGCCGGCGCAGGGGCACCAGCCGCGCAGGTAGTCATACCCGTACTCGGCGGAATGGCCGTCGCTCCAGGTCAGGCGCAGGCGTCCCTCCTCGGGCAATCTGCGCGCCTCGGTGAGCATCGGCGAGGGCATGTCTTTGGACCTCATCGCGTCCATGATACAACCCTGCTGGCAGGACCCCCGGCCCGCTGGCCGGCTCATTCAAGGAGCAAGGAGATGGTCATCATGCGCAAAGCGCTCATTCTCGCCGTACTGCTGCTCATACCCGCCGCCGCCCTCGCCCAGACCCACCGCTTCGAGCTGACGCCCTATGCGGGCTTCCGCTTCGACGGCGAGTTCAACGTCGACGGCGACTTCCTGGAGGAGCGCGACGTCCGGGTGGACGAGGGGAGCTCGTTCGGCGTCATCTTCGACATACCGCTCAACCCCAACTGGCAGATCGAGCTCATCGCCAACCGCCAGAACAGCGAGTTCATCGTCGACGCGGGCCTCTTCACCCCGGAGCAGAGCCTCGGGGACGTGACGGTCGACCTCGTCAACGCCGGCATCCTCTACCAGTGGGGTCCGGGCCAGGTCCAGGGCTTCTTCTCCGGCGGCCTCGGCATCGCGCGCATCGAGCCCGACCGCCCGGCCGTGGAGGCCGAGAGCCGCTTCTCGGGCAACTTCGGCGGCGGCGTCAAGGTCTTCTTCGCCGAGAACGTCGGCCTGCGCTTCGAGGGCCGGGGCTACTGGGTGGACCTCGAAACGGGCTTTGACGACCGCAACGACCGGTTCCGGTCCGACGAGGGCCTGTTCCAGGGCGAAGCCTCGCTCGGGCTGATCATCTCCTGGTAAAAGCGTCCTGGTGATCTGATGCCCCCGCGCTTCTCGCCCTCGGTCCAGGACATCGCCGGCAACATCTACTCGGCGCTCGCCCACCGCCTCGCCGCCTTCCAGGGCGAGGTCTACCCGCTCCACGTCGGCGACACCTGGATGGAGCCCGCCGAGGGCTGCCGCATGGAGGACATCCGGGTCGCGGACCATCCCGGGATGCACCGCTACGCCGCGCCCCAGGGCATGCCCGCCCTGCTCGACGCCATCGCCGAGCGGGCGCGCGAGCGCACCGGCGTCCCCACCGGCCGGGAGAACGTGCTGGTCGCGGCCGGGGCCACCGGCGGCCTCGGCGCCGTGGCCGGCGCGATCGTCGCCCCGGGGGACGAGGTCCTCATCCTCGCTCCCCACTGGCCGCTGATCTCCGGCATCGTCCGCTCCTTCCATGGAGCGCCGATCGCCGTCCCCTTCCTCGGCGCGGTCGATTCCCCGGAGACGGCTGTCGAGGCCGTGCGGGCGAAGAAGACCTCCCGCACGGTCGCCCTCTACCTGAGCACGCCGAACAATCCTTCGGGCCGGACCATCCCGCGCTCCTGGATCGAGGCCCTGGTGGCCTGGGCCCAGAGCGAGGACCTCTGGCTCATCGCCGACGAGGTCTACGAGGACTACGTCTTCGAGGGCGAGCACACCTACACCCGGCCGCTGGCGCCGGAGCGCACCTTCTCCACCCATTCTTTCTCGAAGGCGTATGGCATGGCCGGCAACCGTTGCGGCTACATCGTGGGTCCGGCCAAGGCGGTCGACGAGCTGCGGAAGATCGGCTTGCACAGCTTCTACAGCACGCCGACCGCCTCCCAGATCGCAGCCCTGCGGGCCATGGGCGAGCCCGGAGCGAGGTGGATCGAGAACGCCCGCCAGCTGTACAAGGAGACGGGAGACCGGGCGGCCGCGCGCCTGGGCCTGGAGCCGCCGCAGGGGAGCACCTTCCTCTTCATGGACGTGGCGGAGCGCCTGGACGAGCGGGGGCTGCCCGGGTTCCTGGAGGACTGCGTCGAGCGCGGGCTGTTCGCGGCTCCCGGCCAGAGCTTCGGACCCTATCCGACCCACCTCCGGGTCTGCTTCACGGCCGCCCCTCCGGACGTGGTCGGGCGCGGGGTCGAGGTGCTCGCCAGTCTTCTTGGACGCTAAAAGGCTTCCTGGGGCGTTAGAATCCCTTTCGATGCCCGCCGTCGAAGATCCTCTCACCCTGGGGGAGCTGGAGCTCTTCCAGGGGATGTCGCCCGAGGACCTCGCCCATCTGAACGGGCTCCTGCGCTCCTCGTCCGTGCCGGCCGGAACGAACTTCATCACGGTCGAGCAGCCTGGAGAGGTGGTCTACGTCATCCTCGAGGGGACGGTGAAGATCTACGTCAGCCACGAGGACGGCCGCGAAGTCATCCTCGCCTTCCTGGGCCGGGGGGACACGGTGGGCGAGATGAGCCTGATCGACAGCTCGGGCCGCTCCGCCAACGTGGTGACCACGGAGAAGTCCCGGCTTCTCTGGATGGACCGGGCCACCTTCCAGACCTGCCTGCGCAGCATGACCTCGCTCGCCAACAACCTGGTGCGTCTGCTCTCGATCCGTCTGCGCTTCGCGAATGAGCAGATCCAGGCGCTCTGCACGCTGGACGTGGCCGGCCGGGTCGCCCGCCAGATCCTCGCCCTGGCCGACCGCTACGGCAGCCGGGAGGCCGGAGGCCAGGTGACGATCCCGCTACGCCTCACCCAGAGCGATCTCGGAGAGATCGTGGGAGCCTCCCGCGAGCGGGTGAACCAGGTCGTCGTGGAGCTGAAGCAGCGCGGCCTCATCGCCGTGCAGCCGGATCACCGCATCCGGGTGCTCAACCGCAAGGATCTGACCCGCTACTGCCACTGAAGGGACGATTCCTCGGAGCGAAGCAACGGCGGCTGGAAGAGAAGCGACAGCGGCTAGATGAGAAGCGGCGGCGGCTCAGGGACAAGCGGCGACGGCGCGGAGCCGAGCGTTCGCTCCTCCAGGGAAAGCGACGACAGCTCGAGAGAAAGCCGAGGCAGCTCAGGGCCAAGCGACCGTCGCTCAGGACGAAGCGGCGGCCGCTAAAGGCGAAGCGATTGTCGCTTCAAGCCAGGCTACGGGACCGGCTTCACCCCGGCCTGGCTACTCGCCCGCGAGCCGCAACGCCTCCTGCCTGAGCGCTTCGCCGATGCGGAACTCGTTCTCGGCCAGATCGTCGAGCAGCGGACCGATAGCTTCGATGAGCCCCTGCTTCTTCGCCCGAACCAGAATAGCGACCGTCCCTACAATCTGGAGATCGAGCCGCCGAGCCACGGCCCGTGCTTGGCGGTCGTCCAGGATGATGAGCCAGCCCCGTTCCGACGCCAGGGCCACGGCTTCCGCCTCTCCGGCGTCCATCAGCATCCCGAGGGCGGTGACGAGGGCACGATCCGTGGGGGCTTCCACCCGGAGCCACTCCGGGGATGCTCCAAACTCCTGATGGACCGCGGGCGGAGCTTGAACGGGATGGAAGAGGGCCGGCAGGAGGTCGAGATGACCGATGCGTTCGAGGGCGATCAGGCAGGAGCTGTCACAGACGACAGCTTCCTTCAAGAACCGACCTCGGCCCGCAACTCCTCCGGCGGATAGTCGAACACCGGGATGCCGTGCCGTCCGAGCAGCTCCATGAACGTCCTCTTGGAGAGACCCGCGATGCGCGCAGCCTGTCCCAGGGAAGCCTTGCCGGCTTCGAACGTCTTGATGGCCAGGAGAAGCCGGGCCTCGTCCTGAGACAGTCCTTGAGGCAGGTCAACCTTCAGCTCGACTTGGCTCATACGTCCATCATACCGTCTTCACCCCGTTCTGGCTCTCGGCGTGGAGTCGGGAGAGGTAGAGCGCCGTGGCGGCGTGGGTGGCGAGCAGGTTGAAGAGCTCGTAGTCGATCGCCTCGAAGCCGCTTTTCTGAGGAAGCAGGCGGAAGACGGCGAGCGCTCCGATCACCCTGTCCTCCAGCTTCAGCGGGATGCAGACCGAGAGGTTCGACTCCCGCGGCGCGGGCTGGAGGTCCATGCCCTTACCGGGGAGCCAGATCTCGCCGGTCGCGACGGTCTTGCCGATAATCCCCGAGCCGACCGCCACGGTGCCGTAGGTGGCCGGGTCGATGCCGAACCAGCCCGCCAGCCGCAGCGCGGTATTGTCCGGGCTCATCTCGTAGATCGCCAGCTCCTCGGAGCCGATCAGGTTGATGACGATCTCCTTGATCGCGGTGACTACCTCGGCCCGGTCCAGCGTGCTGTGGAGCTGATAGCTCGCGACGTAGAGGTTCGCCAGGTTGTTGTTCTGGCTCTCCACCTCGACGTACTGGTGCGAGTACTTCTGGTTGGAGGCCTCCACGTCGGCGAGCTGGCGGCGAAGGTCGGTCTGCTCGTGGTAGATCCGGTCGAGCTCCTCGCGCAGGGCCAGGACCTTCTCCTGGAGCGACATCTTCTCGCTCAGCAGACGCCCCTTGTCACTCTCCAGGCCCGCCACGAGCCGGCGCAGCCGGTCGTTCTCGTTGAGCAGGTCCTGGACGTAGCGCCGGGTGTCCTCGCGGACCCGGAAGACGTAGCTGCCCTGGCCTTCGCCGTCCTTCTTCACTTGTCCTCCCCGGGCTTGACCTCCCCGAAAGCGGGCGCCTGGCGTTCAAAGAAGAAAGGCTCGCGCTTCTTCGGATGGTTGCCCACCTGGTCCAGCCTCTTGCCTTCGTAAAGCCGGCCGTTGAGCATCACCAGCCCGACCTGCTCGGCATTCTTGATGTCCTGCAGCGGGTTGGCGTCGAGCACGACCAAGTCGGCCAGCTTGCCCGGCTCCAGGGAGCCGATGTCCTTGTCCATGCCGAGGTAGCGGGCGCCGTCGATCGTGCCGGCCCGGAGCGCCTCCAGCGGGGTCATGCCCCCCTGGACGAACATGCGCAGCTCCCAGTGCGCGGCGAGCCCCTCGCGCTGGCCATGGGCGCCGAGCTGGACGCTCACCCCCGCCTTTTGCAGCTCGGCCGAGATCCGGGCGTTGTTGAAGTGGTTCCACTCCCCCTCGGGAGCGATGAACGGACGGCGGGCGCGCTCGTCCAGGGCCTCGCGCGGCACGAACCTCTGCAACCGCTCGTTGTTCCAGACGTTGTCGTAGGCATAGAAATAATTCTCGCCCCAGATCCCGCCGTAGCCCACCACCAGGGTCGGCGTGTAGCCCACCTTGGTCGCGCCCCAGAGCTGCGTGACGTCGTCGTAGATCCTCGCGACCGGAATCGAGTGCTCGACGCCGGTGTGGCCGTCCACCACCATCGACATGTTGTGCTGGAAGAGCGAGCCGCCTTCCGGGACCACCATGATGCCCAGCTCGCGCGCCGCGGCAAGGATCTGCTGGCGCTGGTCGCGCCGCGGCTGGTTGTAGCTCTTGACGCTGATTGCCCCGACCGCCTTCATGCGCCGGATGTGGCCGCGGGCGTCCTCCAGGCTCTCCACCTTGGCGGTGACCGGGATCGTCGCGCCGTAGAGGATGGTGCCGGTCGAGAAAATGCGCGGCGAGGTGATCATCCCGGCGCGCTGCAGCTCGGCCGCCGAGAACACCGTTCCCGTGTCGTTCGAAGGGTCGTGCAGGGTGGTCACCCCGAACGCCAGGCTGGAGTAGGTGTTCCAGTTCTCCTGCGGAATGATGTCGTCCGTCCCGAACGCGCCGTGCCAGTGGACATCCACCAGACCGGGGATGACGGTCTTGCCCTTGGCATCCACAACGTGGGCGCCCTTGGGCACTTCCACCTGGCCGCGGGGGCCGACCGCGCGGATGCGGTTGCCCTCGACCACCACCGTGCCGTCCTCGATCACCTCCTCGCCGCGCATGGTGACGATCCGGCCGCCGACCACCGCGACCGTGCCCGTGGGCTTGTCGGCCTTGGCACGGAGACCGATGTCCACCCCGCTCGTCAGCGGATCGGGCACCTTCTCGGGCGATCCCTCCAGGAAGGTGAAGGCGTTCTTGAGGTCGAGGCTGAACAGCTCGGGGCCGAGCGTCCAGTGGAGCTGCTTGGAGTCGCCGGACCAGTGGACGTACATGCCCGCCTCGCGGGTGACCTTGGTCACCGGGATCGCGGTGGCCTCCGGACCGATCTCGATCGGCTGCCCGGTGACCACGAACGGGGCCACGTAGGCGTTGAAGTGATCCACGAATGCGACCCAGCGGCCGTCGTTGGAGACGCGGATCTCCATGGCGTTCTCGTTGCTCAGGTGGACACGCTCGTCATCCCGGCGATTGCCATCGAGCCCGAGCGAGACGAGCTCGGTCTTCTCCCCCGGCCGCACCACGAAGAGGCGGTCGTTGCCGGCGCCGAAGTGGGGGGTGAAGCCCTCCTTCGTGACCAGCTCGGGCTTGCCCCCCGAGGCCGGGACTTTATAAATACCCACTTCCCGGGACCAGGACGGCGTGCGGAGGAAGCCCCCCTCGGCACGGCGGAAGACGATGGTCTTCCCATCCGGCGAGAAAACCGGCTCCACGTAGTGCCCGGGAGCGTCCACCACCACCCGGCCCTGGCCGCCGTCGGCGGAGACGACGCGGACGGTGCTCAGCTCCTGGTCGTCCCAGGTCGTATAGACGATCGACTTGCCGTCGCGGGAGAACGAGGGGAAGTTCTCGAAGTGGTCGTCCTGCCGGGTCAGGCGCTTGGGCGTGCCGTTCGGCAGGTTGCGCACGTAGAGGTGGCCGAGGGCGTGATAGACGGCGCGGTCTCCCTTGGGCGAGACCTGGGTCCAGCGCAGCATGCGGGTGGGAAACTCGTCCGGCGCCACCTCGACCGGGAACCGCACGGCCTCATAGACCTTTTTCGTGGCTTTTACATGGAACGGGATCTCGCTCACCTTGCGGCTGGCCGTCTCGATGCGGTGGATCTTGCCTCCGGCCCAGAAGACCAGCGACCTGGAGTCGGGGAGCCAGGCCATGGTGGGGTAGACGCCGTGGATCGACCAGGTCTCCTGCATGTCGCGGTCGAGCCCGTCGTAGATCGGCCACTCTTCGCCCGAGCGCAGGTTCTGGAGGTGGATGACGCTCTTGCCGCGCACCCGGCGGATGAAGGCCAGGAGCTTGCCGTCCGGCGACGGGGTCGGCCGGACGGAGCCGCCGGATCCCACCACGAAACGCTCGGTCTCGCCGGTCTGGCGGTCGAGGCGCTGGATCACGAAGATCTCGGTGTTGGGATCTTTGTTGTACTCGAAGATCGGGCCGGGGGTGACGTCCTGGCTGTAATAGAGGTAGCGGCCGTCCGGCGAGAACACGGGCTCGCCCGCGTCCTTCTGGTCGTTCGGCTTCTTGGTCATCTGAAGGCCGCCGCCGCCGCTCCGGTGATAGAGCCACATCTCGCCGGCGCCGAGGGAGCGCTGGGCGGTGAAGTGCTTGCGCGCCACGATGTAGTCGCCGCCGGGCTCCCAGGAGGGGCTGTTGAGCAGGCGGAAGCTCTCCTTGGTGACCTGCTTCGGGTTCTTGCCGTCGCGGTCCATGACCCAGATGTTGTCGCCGGCGCCCTGGTCGCTGGTGTAGGCGATGTGCTTGCCGTTCGGGCTGTAGCGGGCCTGCATCTGCCAGGCCAGGTCGTTGGTCAGGGCGCGGGCCTCGCCGCCGCCGATCGGGATCGTGTAGAGGTCGCCCAGGAGGTCGAAGACGATCTCCTTGCCGTCGGGGCTGACGTCGACGCTCATCCAGGTGCCCTCGGTGACGTCGATCTGGACGTCCTTGGAGGGACCCATGGCGGGGTTGTTGACGTCCCACTTCTCTTCCTTCTTTTCCTTCTCCTCCCCTTCACCTTCCTTGGTGGCGATCTCGCCCGGGGGAGGCGTGTCGCCCTCCTGCTGCTCCTTCTGCAGCTCGGATTCGTTCTCCTCGGGCTCCTGCTCGCGCTTCTGCTTCTCCTGGAGCTCCTCCTCCTCCCTCTGGCGCTCCTCGGGAGGCTTGGCCTCGGGGGGTTTCTGCTGGTCCTGGGCTCGAGCCCGTTGACCGTGTGGACCTTCATGGGCCGAGGCGAATGGCAGGGCCAGGGCGAGCGCGAGGAGCCAGAGAAGCGATCTCTTCATGACATTTCCCTCTCCAAGGATGCGGCGACTTTCCTGTGTCCGGAGCTGTGTACGGACGAACGCCCGCCCGTGTTCTGAACCCGGGAGCGGGCGCTCGGACAGTACGGCGGGAGTCAGTCAGGCGTCAAGGCAGGGCGGTGAGGATGGCGACCAGGGCCTCTTCAGAGAGCGGGGTGGACGAGGTGCCGACCACGACCGTCTCGCCGACGTCCATGGCGAACGAGGTCTGGATGAGATTGTTGTCCTTCGCGTCCTCGAGGTTGAACGCATCGATGAACAGTTTCTTCCCATCCGCTCCTCCCGCCCGGAACCGCAGCACCAGCCCATAGGTGCTGCCGGAGAAGCCGGCCACCTGCGCCCGGGCCACGTCCTCCTGGTTGACCCGGATCAGGGTCGTGCCGAGCAGGCGGTAGTTCTTGAACGGCAGGAAGCCCTTGATATCGTCGAGGGCTTTCTGGGCCCCCTCGGACAGAGCCGGATTGGGTCCGTTGGGTTTGTTGCCTGTGGCCAGGACGACGAGTTGGAAGCTCTGGGTCCGGGGGACGTCCCGCTCCGCGAAGACACGGGCGAGCGCCGCGTGCGTCGCAGAATCGGCGACCACGTCCAGCACGGCCCCCCGCCCCTCGGTCAGCCCCTTGATCTGGCAGGCGTCCTTCTGCGGGCACTGCTCCCAGGCCAGCGTCTGGGCCGCGTGGACGCCCAGATAGCGGACCTGGTAGCGATTGAAGTAGGTGCCGGGGCGAGCTTCCGGGCGCGGCTCCTCCTGGGCCGCGAGTGCCGCCAGCGGGCAGGCCAGCAGGAGCAGCAGGACGGTCATGGATCGTAGACGAACGGGTGTCATGGTCTCTTTCCTCCTGGGTCTTACTCAGCGGCCGGGCGGAGCACCCAGATGACTCGGGTGCCGCCCGGCGTGGAAAACTGGATCTGGGTCGATGGGGTCTCCGCCTGGGCGAGGACGACCGGCTTGGGCTCCTCTTGGACAACCTTTTCCTTCTTCCGCGGGGAGGGCTGCGGCTCCCTCTCCTGCGGAGCAGGGGAGGGTTGGGGAGGGGTCTTCTCGACCACCACCACAGAACCCTCTCCCGCCAGCGGGAGAGGGGGCCGGACGGCAGGGGGCCGGACAGCGATACGTGAAGGCTCGTCCGGCTGCCACAGGCTGAGGGCAACCACCGCGGCCAGGATCAAAGCCGCTGCCGTGACCATCGCCGGCACCAGCCACCCCCGCCTGCGAGGCTCGGGCACCGCGGCTAGCACCGCCCGGCGCATCCCCTGAACCTCTTCCGGAGTCAGCCCGGGCTCTCCGGCCGCGGGATCTCCCTTCCTCAGGATCGAGCGCAGCTCATTGCTCATGACCTCTCTCCTTGAAGCAGCTTCGCCAGCTCCCGGCGGGCTGCCAACAGATGCCATCGGATCGTCACTTCCGTCACGCCCAGCAACCGGGCCACGTCGCGCACCGGCCGCCCTTCCAGCTCGTGGAGGACGATCACAGCCCTCCGCCGAGGCGCAAGGTGGACCAAAGCCGCCTTGACGGTCGCCTTGGCCACATGGCTTTCCTCGGGATGGGCGCTTTCCGCCTGGCGAAGCAATTCCCCCCGAGCCCTGGACCGCACGGCCAAGCGGCGGTAGCGGTCCCGGCAGAGGTTGACCAGGGTGCGGACCAGCCACGCCTCTCCGCCGGGCTCGCCCTCGGGAACCGAGCCGGGCTGGCGCGCGGCGCGCAGGAACGCCTCCTGGACGAGGTCCCGGGCCTCCTCGCGGTCGGAGCAGAGCCGCAGAGCCAGGTGGAACAGCCGGTTCTGATGCGAATCGAAAAGCGCCGCGAGCCGATCGGTGCCTGTCACGCTGTCGGTCCTGTCCAGGATGGCGTTCGTGGTCAAGGGCATGTTCACAACCCTGTAGACGTGCCAGCCTGGAAAAACGTTGGGCAAGCGTCTTGCTATGTCTATCTGGCAGGAGGTACAGCAATGAAAGACAACCGTGAAGAGATCCGACCCTACGTTGCCGACATGGCGGCGGTCGAGAAGCACATCCTCGAGGCGCTGGAACGCCAGCGCAAGGACGACACGTTCAAGGACTACCCCCAGGCCCTGGGCCTGATCGACCGGCTCGCGGGCCTGCTCAAGACCCACGTCGAGAACCTGGAGACCCACCTCGGCAGCATGCCCGGCGGAGGAGTGGCGGCCGCGGTCAAGGAGACCGTGACCGGCGTGCTCGGCGGCCTGGCCGGCGTCTACGACAAGATGCGCAAGGAAGAGGTCAGCCGCGCCCTGCGCGACGATTACACCGCCCTGTCCCTCGCCGTCATCAGCTACACCATGCTGCACTCCACCGCCCTGGGCCTGCGCCAGGGGACCACGGCGGAGATCGCACTGCGCAACCTCAAGGAGCTGACGCCTTACATCATGGAGTTGGCGGAGATCATTCCGGTGGTGGTGCTCAAGGAGCTGTCGTTCGAGGGTTATGACATCGACTTCAGCCTGAGCAGCCAGGCCGTGCGCAACACGCAGGAAGCCTGGAGCCGGGAGAGCACCACGGCCAACGCCGGCGTAACGCGGTAAGTTTTACTTGAGCGCCTCGCGCGCTGCTTCCAACAACGCCTTCGTCGAGATCGGCCCACCCACGGCGCCACGCATCCAGGCGTCGGGGGTGAGCCGGCCTTGGCGGGTCACCCTTTCGAACTCGGCACCGAAATCGCCATCCTCCAGCTTGTCCGCGATCTGGAAGGCGATGATGTGCCCGATCGGGTAGTCCGGCAGGTAGAGGCCGTAGACGATCATGTGGGAGTAGATGGCCAGGATGTCCGAGTCCTTCACCCCGAAGACCGGGGCATACCAGCGGTTCCAGACGTCGCGGGCGATGGAAAGCGTCGCCTCCCGCAGCTCGGCCGGCGTGGCCTCGGGGTGCTCGTACATCCACCGCCAGACCCGCATGTCGACCAGCGCGATCCCGCCGATCTCGTAGGTGTTCCAGAGGGTGGAGAGCGCCTGCGTCTTGCGCGTCTCCGCGCTCGGCTTCTGTAGACCCAACAGCTCCAGGTCGCGGTTCTGGAAGACGAACGCCATCGCCTCGGTGAAGGCGTTGTTCGGCACGCTGGAGAGAGACCAGCGGTCGATTCCGTTCAGCGAGAAGACCTGCTCCACGTTGTGCCCCAGCTCGTGGATGGCAATGTTGTAGCCCTTGTAGTCCATGCCGCCGCGGGGAACGCGGGTGCGCAGGTGGGCCTTGTCCTCCCGCCGCACCGCGCCGAGCGCGTGGCCAGCCCCGCGGGCGGGATCGACCACGATGCGCTCGGAAAGCCAGCGCGCCTTTTCGGGGGTGAACCCGAGCCCCTGGAGCACCTGCGGCAGCTTCTCCTGAAAGGCTTCGACGGTCGGATACCTCTCCTGGACGATGCGGTCGAGCTCCGTTTCGCTGTAGCTGCCCCGCGACTTGAAGCCGGCGTACCAGATGTCGAACGGCTCCAGCTTGCGGCCCAGGCGCTGCTCGATCACCTTGGCGAGGTCCTTGACCTCCTGCGACTCCAGCGCGGAGACGAGCAGCGCCTCGACCTCCTTTTCCGGGATCTGGCGCTCCAGGTTGAACTTCCGGTCGATGTACGTCGGATCGGTCGGACTGAACGGATCGACCTTGCGCACGGCTTGGAAGACCTCGAGCAGCTTGGCGTAGCGGGTGTCCGGCTCGCGCTCGGTGGACGCTTTCCCGCCCTGGACCTTGTTGTTCACCGGGTCCCAGGTGAGATCGGCGTTGTCGATCACCGCCACCGGGATCTCCTGGCGGACGATCCGCTCCATGACCTTGAGGATCATCCGCTGCTTCGCCAGGCCGGCCGGAGTCGTGTCGGCATAGTGGGAGCCGAGCTCGTCGCGCAACCCCCAGTGGGTGATGAGGCGCAGGTTCTCGGGGAACAGGCGCTCGCCCTCCGGGGTGACCAGGCGGTCCATGCGGATGTTGTAGTTCGCGATGTACTGGTCCGCGGCAACGAAAGCCTCGGTGGCCGCCTGCTGCACCGCGGCGGGCACGCGCAGGACGAAGCGGTCCATCATCCGGGAGCACGCCCAGGCCGCGCGGTCCCAGCCCGCCCCCTTCTCCAGCCGCTCCTGGAGCGTGTGTACCGGAAAGTTGAGCAGGGCGAGGAAGGCCGCCTTCGTCCGGAACAGGTCCTCGTTGACGTGGGCCGAGAGATCCATCGTGGCCAGGAGCTGATCGACGGAAGAGATGTCGCCCGTGTCCAGGTCGAGCGGGGTGGTCAGCTCGCGGCGCACCTCGTGGAGATGGCCGTCCACCTGCTCGAAGACCCGTTCCAGGCGCTCGAAGGACGCGTCCAGGGCAGCCTGGTCGGCGATGAAATTTGCCTCGCAGAAGGCGGTGAAGGCCGCGGCGTCGCCGTCCTCGGCCCACCAGCGCTGCGCGACCTGCTCGACGCCGCGCCGGATGCGCTCGGCGTGCTGCTGGCCGTGCTTCGCGATCAGCTTGTCGATCGTCTGGCGGACGGCGTCCGGGGTCATGGACGGCTGGGCCGACACCCGGGCCACGACCAGGGGGGCGAGGCTCAGCAGAAGCATCAGGAAGGTGATGCGCAGGGACATGGGGGCTCCTTTTGGATCAGATCGGCGGCTTGAGCGCGGCGCCTACCAGGCGCTCGTCGATGACCAGCTTGTGCATCTCGCCGCCGTTCTGCTGGACCTCTTCGCGGGAGAAGGGGTCGAACTCGAACGGCTTGATGATACGGCCATAGATCGACTTGAGCGCGCGGGCGCCGATGCGGCTGCTCTTCGCGGCCTCCTCGGCGATGACCTTGATCGCGCCGGGGGTGATGTCCAGCTCGATGCCGTACTTCTGGAAGAAGCCCTGGGAAGCCTTGAACACGCTGTCCCGCGGCTCGGCGAAGATCCGCGCCAGGGTGTCGGAGGTCAGATCCTCCAGGATGACGGCGTTGTCGAACCGCGAGAGGAACTGCGGCTGCATGCCGTACTCGAAGAGGTCCTCCTGCCGGAAGTGGTGGCGGAGGGTGAAGTACTCGCGGATCTGGATCTTGCCGTTGACGTAGGTGGTCGTGGTCGGCAGCTTGATGCCGCTCTTGGGCGAGATGACGCGGGCGAAGACCTGGTCGTAGAGGGATTCGAAGGCGCCGGCGCAGAGGAAGAGCATCTTGCCGGTGTCGATCCAGACACCGTTGGTGTCGGCCTGGCCATCCTTCAGCACGGTCATGGGATGGAAGTGGCGCTCGCCCTCGATCAGGGTGAGCACGGCCTGCTGGATGTTGATGCCGGTAACGTACGGCTTGCCGCCGAGGAGGCCGGAGACCTTGTCGATCTCGTCGAGGCAGACGGTGGCCCGCTCCATGGCGCGGGCGATCTCCTCGGCCGAGGCGCCGTTGCCGAGCACCTGGCGGGCGCGCTCTTCCAGCCGGGTGAACAGACGGCCGGTGTCGACGGCCCCCTCCTCGGTCGCCAGGGTGTTGGCGTTCATGATGAGCACCACACGGTGCTCGCGGAAGTCCTCCCGCGAGGCGTAGAGGTTCTCGATGGCCCGCATGATGGTGGTCTTGCCGGTGCCGGAGTTCCCGATCAGGAGGAGGTTGCCGTACTTCTCCCCCTGGAGGTGCTTGAAGATGGCCACGGACACATAGCGGAGGGTCTCCTCCTGTCCGATGACCTGCTGCGCAAGGAAATCGTTGATCTCGACCGGCTTCATGGCTCTTGGAATCCCCCTGACTATTTATATACGCACGCGCACAGCGCTGCGCCTCTCAAAACCCAGGAAGGAGCCCGGGGATTCCGGAGTCGCGGCGAAGGGAGTAGAATCGTTGCGGGAAGCGACAGAGGGAGGAGAGACATGCCGGAGTACAGGATTCGGGCCGTGATCTTCAAGCGGGGGGACCACTGGATCGCCAAGTGCCTGGAGTACGGGTACGTCCTGCAGACGAGCTCGGCACTCGAGGATGTGCCTGGGGAGCTCAAGAGAGCTCTGACCCTGCAGATCCAAACCAGTCTGCAGCTCGGAATCGATCCCTTCACCGGGTTCAAGCCCGCTGCGCGGCGGTTCTGGGACATGTATGAGCGCGCCTCCCCCGTGGAGGAATCCCTTGAGCATGAAGATTCCGGGCCTGAGGTCGAGGTCCGGCTCGCCGCCTAGTCGTCCGGATCTGGATCCAGCGCGAAGTCCAACGGCGGCAGGTTGAACAGACGGCAGAGTTCCCGTATCAGGTCTGGATCCAGGATCACATCGGAGTCCAGGCCAGGCAGCAGGAAGACTCGGTCGCCTCTCCTGAAGATGTGGATTCTCTCCAGGCTCTTGATGTCCACCTCGATTCCATAGTACCGCCGCACCTTCGCCACGAACTCCCGCAGGGTGATCTCCCAGGGGTGCCTTGATCCCATGCCGCCTCCGGCTTCAGTCCCGATAAGGCGGGAAATATATCTGAAGACGGGGCACCCTTGCCATCCAGCCGGGATTCCGGAGTCGCTCCGAAGGGAGTAGAATCGTTGCGGGAAGCGACAGAGGGAGGAGAGACATGCCGGAGTACAGGATTCGGGCCGTGATCTTCAAGGAAGGGGAGCATTGGGTGGCTCAGTGCCTGGAGTACCGCTACGCCATTCAGACCCGCAAGATCGAGGACATGCCCCGGGTGCTGAGAGATTGTCTGACCGCCCAGATCCTCATCAGCCGCGAGCTCGGAATCGAGCCCTTCTATGGATACGAGCCCGCCCCGCGGCGCTACTGGGAGATGTACGAGCGCGCCACTCCGATGCCGGAGCAGGCCGAAGCTCCCGAGTCCGCTCCAGAAGTCGAGATGAGGGTCGCGGCCTAGTCTTCCTCTTCGGGATCGAGCGCGAAGTCTTCTTTTCCACGAACTCCCTCAGGGTGATCTCCCAGGGGTGCCTTGATCCCATGCCGCCCTCCGGCTTCAGTCCCGATAAGGCGGGAAATATATCTGAAGACGGAGCGCCCTTGCCATCCAGCCGCCCGTCGTAGAAACTCCCCGGGTGAGACGGACCACCACTCAGGACCTCGAGAAGCAGCTCAACCCCGAGCAGATCGCCGCCGTGACCCATGGCGACGGCCCTCAGCTCGTCCTCGCCGGCGCCGGATCGGGCAAGACCCGCGTC
>DASUNJ010000062.1:0-17977 GCA_036277235.1 Thermoanaerobaculia bacterium
AGTTCGACTCCAACGACTCCAAGCTCCTCAACTCCATCGCGAACGAATCGGCGATCTACCTCGAGAACGTCATGCTCTTCGAGGACGTGCACGGCCTGATGATGGGCCTGCTGCACAGCCTCACCAGCGCCGTCGACGCCAAGGACGCCTACACCTGCGGCCACAGCGAGCGCGTCGCGCTGGTCAGCCGCCACCTGGCGCAGCAGATGGGCCTTGCCGACCGGGACGTCGAGCAGATCTACATGGCCGGCCTGCTCCACGACGTGGGCAAGATCGGCGTGCCCGAGGCCATCCTCAACAAGCCGGGCGGGCTCACCGAGGACGAGAAGGAAATGATGGAGCAGCACGTGGAGATCGGCCTGCGGATCATCCGGGACGTCGAGGTCCTGTGCGAGGTCGACCCCCTGATCCGCTACCACCAGGAGCGCTGGGACGGTGCCCGCGTGGGGGTGAAGTACCCGGGCTACTTCGGCCTGCGCGGCGAGGACATCCCGGAGGGCGCCCGCATCCTCTCGGTGGTGGACGCCTTCGATGCCATCACCCACGACCGGCCGTACAGGGCGGGCAACACGGTCGAGGCGGCGCTGGAGGAGTTGAGGCGGGAAGCCGGACGGCAGTTCGACCCGCGGCTGGTGGACGTGCTCACCGAAGTGCTCCGGGAGGGGGAGTGGCTGCTCGCCGAGCCGTTCGCCTCAGCTCCCCGTGCCCTGCGCGCTGCGGCCGGTTAGCCCATGAACTTGTAGCCGAGCCGGTGGACCGTGATGATGTGCTTGGGGTCCGCGGGGTCGTCTTCGACTTTTTTCCGCAGCTTGGCGATGTGCATGTCGACCGTGCGGGTGAAGGGGATCGCGTTGTAGTCCCAGACCTCGTCCAGGAGCTTCTCCCGGGTCACGATCTCGCCGCGGTGGCGGATGAAGAAGGCCATGAGCTGGAACTCCCGGGGCGAGAGCTCGATGGGCGAGCCCTCCTTCTTCGCCTCGTGGCGCTTGAAATCGAGGATCACGTCGCCGAAGCGGTAGCAGTCGGGCGCCACGGCCTGTCCGGGGGTGGAGCAGCGCCGCAGCACGGCCTCGGCCCGGGCGAGCAGCTCCATGAACCCGAACGGCTTGGTGATGTAGTCGTCCGCGCCGGTCTTCAAGCCCAGGACCTTGTCGATCTCCTGGCCGCGGGCGGTGAGCATGATGATCGGCACGTTGTTGCCGCCGTCGCGGAGCTGGCGGCAGACGTCGAGCCCGGTCATCTTGGGCAGCATGACGTCGAGGAGGATCAGGTCGGGCGTGGCGGCGCTGGCCAGCTTGAGCCCGGCCTCGCCGTCGGTCGCGACCGCCACGTCGTACCCCTCGTAGGAAAAGCCGTCGCGCAGGGCGACGGACATCGCTTCGTCGTCTTCGACGATCAGGACTTTTCGCATGTCATGCCTCGGACGGCCGGCGGGTTTCGGGGGCGGTCGCCATGTCGGCCGCTCCGGCCGCCTCGATCGGCAGGAGGATGGAGAAGGTGCTGCCCTCGCCCGAGCGGCTCTCGACCGTCACCTGTCCGCCATGGGCCTGGACGATGTGCTGGACGATGGACAGCCCCAGGCCGCTCCCCTTGACGTCGTGGACCAGTCCCGTGCCCACGCGGTGGAAACGGTCGAAGATCTTCTTCTGCTCGGCCCGCGGGATGCCGATCCCATGGTCCTGCACCGAGATCGCGACCGAGTCCCCCTCGCGCCGCAGGGCCACGCGGATCTCCTTGTTCTCGGTCTGATAGGAGTACTTGACCGCGTTGTCGAGCAGGTTGCTGAGCGACTGGGCGATGGCGCCGGGATCGACGCGCACCGGCGGCAGGGAGCCGGACGGCCCGTCGAAGACCACGCGGAAGCCGTTCTGGCGCAGCCGCACGCCGAACGTCTTGAGGGTCTCGGACACCAGCTCGGAGACGTCGACCCGCTCGAACTTGTAGCTCTTGCGGCCCGATTCGATGCTGGCGAAGTCGAGCAGGTTGTTGATGAGCTGGGTGAGGCGCCGGCTCTCGGTCTCGATGTACTCGCCGTACTCGCGCACCTTGTCCTGGTTGTCCACCCGGCCCAGGCGGAGGAGCTCGCCGAAGACGCGGATCGAGGCGAGCGGCGTGCGCAGCTCGTGGGAGACGTTGGAAACGAAGTCGTTCTTCATCTCGGACAGCTTCATCTCGCGCGAGGCCGTGCGCAGGGCGAGCACGATGCCGCCCAGGAGGACCGCGGCGAGCAGCGCCGACAGCCCCAGGTTGACCGCGAAGTTGCGCTTCGCCACCTGCCCCGCCGTGGCGTGCCGGGTGTCGAGCCCGACCATCCAGTTGGTGAACACGAACGAGAAGGACTTGTGCGCTTCGGCGGGCCCGGAGACCTTGGCCGTCCGGAAGGCCACATTGCCGTCTCCGTCCCAGACCGCGACCACGGGCTCGTCGCGGCGGAAGAAGTCGGGTAGCGACGCCTTGACCACCTCGGGCAGGACCTCGCTGCGGAAGTGGTCCTCGTCCAGGATCATCCCGGCCACGCCCACGACACGGGAAGCGTCGTCCGTGATCGGGTTGAGGATCATCGGGTATTCGGGGTCGCGGTGGTCCACGAAGAGCTGGACCGGCTCGGGGAGCACGCCGCCCTTGTGCGCCAGGGTGCTCAGGGGAGAGTAGGCCACCCAGATGGCGCGCACCTCCTCCGACCACTCGGCAGGCGCAAAGCTGGAGCAGCTCGGGTCGAAGTAGAGGACCTTGCCGTGGTTGCCGTTGACGAAGCTGGCCACGAACAGCCGCTTGACGCCGGTTACCCCCTTCTTCTTGAAATGGTAGGCCGCCTTGTCGAGCCGGTCGTTCAAGAAGACGTAGTTGCCGACGTTGAGCACGCGCTCGGCGTCGTTGCGGTAGCGCCACTCGACCTTGTCCACGACGGCTTCCAGGTAGTTGTCGAGGGTGGCCTTGTGGACCTTGGCCGAGTTGTCCTCGAGCTTGACGAGCCAGCGGTATTGAAGGCAGAGCAGGACCGCCAGCGGCGCCAGGACCGCTATCAGACCCACCCACAGGGTGTGCTTGCGAAGGAGCGTCGCAGGTGTCATGACGAGTGGATTATGGGGCCGATCTCCCGGGTTGCCGAGGCCTTTTACAACTTCATTACAGGGTTTGCGTCGTTTTACCCTGTCTTGAGGAGTTTTACACCCTGTTTCCGTAGCCTGGGGACCATGGGCAACGGCATGGAGCCGCGCCCGCGCTTGCAGGAGGTCCTCTTATGACCCGTATGGTGACGACCCTCTCCCTCGCCCTGTTCCTGGCTCTCTCCAGCATGGCCGCCGCCGGCGGCGAGAACTGCGACAAGGCTCACGCCGCCAAGGCGAAGACCGCCATGCACGAGAAGGCGAAGCACGGCTGGCTCGGCCTGGAGGTGGACAAGAGCGCTTCGAGCGGCTACGTCGTGACCGGCGTCGCGGCCGGCAGCCCGGCGGAGAAGGCCGGCTTCCAGAAGGGCGACGTCCTGGTCGCCTTCAACGGCATCGCCCTGACCGACGAGAACAAGGAGGCCCTCAAGAAGGCCAAGATGCAGAACGCGGTCGGCAGGCAGGTCACGTACACCATCTCCCGGGCCGGAGCCGAGCGCCAGATCGCCGCAACTTTGGCAAAAGTTCCGGAAGAGGTTCTCGCGGAGTGGGAGAAGGAGTACGATACGTCCGTGGCGGTCGCACAGACCGACAACTAGACCGAATTGCCGCGGGGCCGGTATCCATCTCTCCCCGGTCCCGCGGCCTTTTTCTTGCCTATTGAATCCGCGGCGGCCGGGAGGTATCTTTGACGCTCCTGACCTTGGGGCGCAATGAGCCACTGGAAAGAGACGGCGGAGATCCTCGCTCGCTTCGCCGAGCTGTCGGCAGCCGGGAGGCGGGCTGCGCTCGCCACGGTCGTCCGCATCTCCGGCTCCGCCTACCGCCGGCCCGGCGCCAGATTCCTCATCGAAGAAACGGGTGAAACCCTCGGCAGCGTCAGCGGCGGCTGCCTGGAAGCCGACGTGCGCGAGGTCGCCAGGACCGTGCTCGCGACCGGCGTGCCGAGCCTGCGCCACTACAGCACCGGCACGGACGAGGACACCGTGTGGGGTCTCGGGCTGGGCTGCAACGGGCTCGTCGACGTCTTCGTGCAGCCGGCCACCGAAGGCCCTCTGGCCGCGGTGGCCGGCCGGTTGCGTGAGCTCCTGGCGGGAGATTTGCCCTTCGCGATCGCCACCGCGCTCGGCAGTGGCGAGGTTTCCCTCAGGGAGCCGCCGCATGGCGTCACCGACCGCGAGGTCTTCGTCGACGTGCTGACGCCGCCGTTCCACCTCGTCGTCTGCGGTGCCGGAGACGATGCGCGGCCCCTCGTGGCCTACGCCGCGGACGCTGGCTTCCGCGTCACCCTCCTCGATCACCGTCCGGCCCTCCTCGATCCGTCTGGGTTCCCGCAGGCTTGGCGGTTGATCGAGGCCCGGGCGGTTCAACCGGACGTTGCCCTGCCTCCGGCCGGCCGCTCCCTGGCCGTAGTGAAGACCCACTCTCTGACTCACGACCGGGAGTGGGTGCGGCGGCTGCTCGCGGCGGGCCTGCCCTACGTCGGCGTGCTCGGCCCGCGGGACCGGACGGCGGCGATCCTGCGGGAGATCGGCTTCCCGGGCGACAAGAGGGTCTATGGGCCGGTGGGGCTCGACCTCGGCGCCGACGGGCCGCGCCAGGTGGCGATGAGCATCGTGGCCGAGCTGCTGGCCGTCACCGCCGGGCGGGAGCCTCGCCATCTCTGCGAGCGGCAGGAGGCCATCCATGCCGTCTGACCGGGAAGGACCCATCGCCGGCATCCTCCTCGCCGCCGGCCTGTCGAGCCGCATGGGGAGCAACAAGCTGCTCTTCGAGGTCGAGGTCGAGGGGGAGACCCTGCTGCGGCGGTCCGCGCGGCGGGCGCTCGCCGGCGGCCTCGATCCCCTGCTGGTGGTGCTCGGCCACGAGGCGGAGAGGACCGGACGGGAGCTCGCGGGCCTCCCCTGTCAGGTGGTCCTCCATCCCGGTTACGAGCAGGGGATCACGACCTCGGTCCAGGCCGGGGTCGCCGCTCTCCCCGCCGGGACGCTTGCGGCCATGGTGCTGCTCGCCGACATGCCGCACGTCACCCCGGAGATGATCTCCGCCCTGATCGCGCGCTACCGTTCGAGCGCGGCGCCGCTCGTCATCTCCGACTACGAGGGCGTCAACGCGCCGCCCATGCTGTACGACCGGACGCTCTTCGACGAGCTGCTGGGGATGACGGCGGCCCGCTGCGGCAAGCAGGTCGTGAAGCGACACCGGGACGAAGCGGAGGTGCTCTCCTGGCCCGCGGCGGCGCTCGCCGACCTCGACGTGCCGGAGGACTACGAACGGCTCCTGGCCGGCGGTAGCCATGCGCGCTGAGCTCCTGCAGATGGCGGCGGACCTTACTCGCCGGGGAGAGCCGTTCGTGATGGCTGTCGTGGTGTGCCGCCGGCCGCCCAGCTCCGCGCAAGTGGGCGACATGGCGGTCGTCACCGCGGACGGCGGCTTCCACGGCTGGCTCGGGGGGAGCTGCACCCGGCCCACCGTGGTGCGCGAGGCGGCGCGGGCCCTGGCCGCCGGCCGGCCCCGGCTGGTGGGCCTGGCTCCCGATCCCGAGGCCGAGCGGCGCCCCGGAGTGGACGTCTTTCCCATGACCTGCCACAGCGGAGGGAGCGTGGAGATCTATCTCGAGCCCGTCCTGCCGGCCCCCTGCCTCCTGATCTTCGGCGAATCGCCCGCGGCCCGCGCCCTGGCGGCGCTGGGCCAGGCCCTGGGCTACTCGGTCGCAACCGATCCCCAGGAGGCCCGCGTCCCTCTCTTCGCCGTGGTGGCGACCCTGGGCGAGGAGGACGAGGAGGCGATCCGCGCGGCGGTCGCGCTGTCGCCCGCCTACCTCGGGGTGGTGGCGAGCGCCAAGCGCTTCGCCCAGATGCGGGAGACCCTCCTGGCGCAGGGGGTGCCGGCTGAAGCCCTCGACGCCATCCGCTGCCCCGCTGGGCTGAAGATCGGCGCCCGGGCTCCCGAGGAGATCGCGCTGAGCATCCTTGCCGAGATTATCGAGCAGCGGCGGGCCGAGAAGCCGGCGGAGGTCGAAGAACCTGCGCCCCTCTCCGCCCGCGATCCCATCTGCGGCATGACCGTCGAGATCGCCACGGCCCGGCACACCGCCGAGCACGCGGGCCGCACCTGGTACTTCTGCTGCGGCGGCTGCCGCTCGCGCTTCCTCGCGGAGCCGGAGCGGTACGCATGAGACCCGAGATTGCTGCCCTGGAAGCCGACATGGAGCGGCAGGGGTACATCGCCGATCCGGCCATCGCCACGGCCGTGTTCCTGGCCCGCGAGATGCGCCGGCCGCTGCTCATCGAAGGCGACGCCGGCGTGGGTAAGACCGAGATCGCCAAGGTGCTGGCCCGGCTGCTCGACACCGAGCTGATCCGCCTGCAGTGCTACGAAGGGCTCGACGTCTCCACAGCCCTCTACGAGTGGAACTACCAGCGCCAGATGCTGCGCATCCGGCTTGCCGAACAGGGAGGACGGAGCGCGGGCGAGATCGAGGACCTCATCTTCGGCCGCGACTACCTGCTGGAGCGTCCGCTGCTGCGCGCCATCACCCGCCGCGAGGGGCCGCCCGTGCTGCTCGTCGACGAGATCGACCGCGCCGACGACGGCTTCGAGGCGTTCCTCCTGGAGTTGCTCTCCGACTTCCAGGTGACGATCCCGGAGCTGGGCACCCTGCGGGCCGAGCACGTGCCCTACGTGGTGCTCACCTCCAACCGCACCCGCGAGATCGGCGACGCCCTGCGCCGGCGCTGCCTCTACCTCTACATCGAGCACCCGTCGCTGGAGAAGGAGGTGCGCATCCTGCGCGCCCGCGTGCCCGGGGCCGGCGCGCACCTCGCCGAGGAGATCGGCCGCTTCATGCAGGCGCTGAGGCGGCGGCGGCTCGCCAAGGCGCCGGGCGTGGCCGAGACCATCGACTGGGCGCAGGCGCTGCTCCACCTCCACCGCGAGCACCTCGACCTGGAGACCGTGGAGCAGACCCTCGGCGTCATCCTCAAGGACCGTCACGACCTGACCGACTTCGGCCGGGCCGAGATGGAAGCGGCGCTCGTGGAGGCCGTGGGATGAGCCTCGTCGCCCACCTGGCGCGCTTCGGCCGCGCCCTGCGCGAGCGGGGCGTCGCCGTCGGCCTGAGCGACGAGGCGGACGGCCTGACGGCCCTCACTCTGGTCGATCTGGGGGATCGGGAAGAAGTGCGCCTCGCGCTGCGCGCGGCCCTCAAGATCCGGCCCCGGGATGCGGCCGTGTTCGAAGAGCTGTTCGCGAGGCTCTGGAGCCTGGACGGCAAGCCCGATGTCCGTCAGTTCCCCACCCGCATCCAGGCTCCCGGTAGGGCTCCGGGGACTCTCCCGTCCGGCTGGCCGGGGAACGGATCCGAGTCTGCGCTGCCCACGGGCGAAGATCCGGGGTACAGCCCGGACGCGGTGCTGCGCCGCAAGCCGTTCGAAGAGCTCTCGGCCGCCGAGCTGCAAGACATGGAGCGTCTCCTCGCGCGGCTGGCTCTGCGCCTCGCCACCCGCCCCAGCCGGCGGCGGGTGCCCGTGCGCGGACGCGGCGAGCCCGACCTGCGGCGCAGCTTCCGTCGGGCGGTGGCCCACGGGGGAGAGTTCCTCTCCCTGGCACGCCGGGCGCGGCCCATCGAGAGGCCCCGCCTCCTGGTACTGGCCGACACCAGCGGCTCCATGGAGCCCCACACCCGCTTCCTGCTCACCTTCGTGCTCTCCCTGCACCGAGTGGCGAAGCGCTGCGAGGTCTTCGCCTTCAACACCTCCCTGGTGCGGCTCACGCCTTTCCTGCGGCCCGGCCGGATCGATCTTGCCCTGGAGCGCCTCGCCGCCTGCGTGCCCGACTGGTCCGGCGGCACGCGCATCGGCGAGTGTCTCGGCGAATTCGTCGATTCCTGGCTCGACGAGCTCGTCGATGCCCAGACCTCCGTGATCATCCTGAGCGACGGCCTCGACCGCGGCGACCTCGCGCCGCTGGCCGGAGCCATGCGCGCCATCCGGACCCGCGCCCGGCGGGTGCTCTGGCTCAACCCCCTGGCCGGAGACCCGCGCTACGAGCCTACGGCCCGCGCCATGGCCGCGGCCCTGCCGTACGTCGACCGCCTTCTGCCGGCCCACAACCTGGAGTCGCTGGAGAGGCTCCTTCCTATCTTGAGCGCCTGAGCAACCATGGGAATCCCGATCGAAAAGACCTTCGTCGTCCAGGCCCCCACCCCGGCGGTGTGGGCCTTCCTGACCGATCCGTACCGGGTGGCCCGCTGCCTGCCGGGCGCCGCCATCACCGAGAAGCTCGACGAGCAGAGCTACGCCGGGACCATCACGGTCAAGGTGGGACCGGTCACCGCCGCCTACCGCGGCAAGATGCGCTTCGAGCGCCTGGACGAAGCGGCCGGAGAGGCGGAGATCGTCGGCTCGGGCCAGGAGACGAAGGGCAAGGGGGGCGCCGACATGCGGATGAAGAGCCGCGTCTCCGCACTCCCGGACGGCTCCACCCAGGTCAACGTCGTCTCCGACGTCAACGTGGTGGGCGCTCTCGCCCAGTTCGGCCGCGGCATGATCCAGGACGTGAGCGATCAGCTCTTCCAGAAGTTCTCGGACGCCATGCGCCGCGAGCTCGAAACGCCGGCCCCGGTTTCTCCCGCTGATCCCGTCCAGATGGCACCGCCTCCGCCGCTCCCGCCGAGCACCGAAGCCGTCCTCGACGTAGGCTCGATCGGAGCTGCGGCGGCCAGCCGCGCCGCGGGACGGACCCTGCGCAGCCCCGGTTTCTGGATCGCCGTTCTCGTTCTCGCCGCCATTCTTTATTGGTTCTTGAGGAGCCAGACATGATCCCGGCATTGTTCGACTACCACGCGCCCAGCACCCTGGAGGAAGCCCTGGCGCTCCTCCAGGACCATCGCGACGACGTCAAGGTCCTCTCCGGAGGCCAGAGCCTGCTGCCGCTGCTCAAGCTGCGGCTCGGCTCCGCCGGCCACCTCGTCGACATCGGCCGCATTCCGGGCCTCGAATACATCGAGGAGCGGGACGGCCATCTGGCGATCGGCGGCCGGACCCGCGAGTCCGCCCTCGAGCGCTCCGAGATTGTCCGCACGAAGTACCCGCTGCTCGCGGACACGGCGGCGGTCATCGCCGATCCCCTGGTGCGCAACCTCGCCACCGTGGGCGGCAACCTGGCCCACGGCGATCCGGCCAACGACCATCCGGCCACCATGCTCGCCCTGCGAGCCGAGGTGGTCGCAGCCGGCCCGAACGGGACGCGCACCATCCCGATCGACGACTTCTTCCTCGGGCTGTTCTGGACGGCTCTCGAGCCGGACGAGATCCTGACCGAGATCCGCGTACCCACGCCGCCGCTGAGATCCGGCGGCGCCTACTTCAAGCTGGAGCGCAAGGTGGGCGACTTCGCCACCGCGGCGTCCGCCGTCCAGGTGAGCCTGGGCGAGGACGGCACGGTGGCCCGGGCGGGGATCTGCCTCACCAACGCCGGCCCCAAGCCTGTGCGGGCCACCGAGGCCGAGAGCTTCCTGGCCGGCAAGCAGCCGGGCGACGAAGTGATCGCCGAAGCGGCCCGGCTGGCGGCATCGGCCGCCTCGCCCACCCCGGACCGGCGGGGCTCGGTCGAATTCAAGCGGGAAGTGGCACGCGTCCTGACGGCGCGGGCCCTCAAGCGGGCTCTCCAGCGGGCCCGGGGGGAGCACTAGCCATGGCCACACACGAGATCAAGGTCAAGATCAACGGCGCCGAGCATGAAGCCAAGGTCGAGTCGCGCCTCCTGCTGGTCCATCTCCTGCGCGAGAACCTGGGGATGACCGGCACCCACATCGGTTGCGACACCACCCACTGCGGCGCCTGCACCGTCCTGCTCGACGGGGTGCCGGTCAAGTCCTGCACCGTCCTCGCCGTGCAGGCCGACGGCCGCGACGTCATGACCGTCGAAGGCCTGGAGAAGGACGGCCAGCTCCACCCGGTCCAGGAAGGCTTCTGGCAGGAGCATGGCCTGCAATGCGGCTTCTGCACGCCGGGCATGATGCTCACCGGCTACGCCCTGCTCCAGAACAACCCCGATCCCGGCGAGCCGGAGATCCGCCAGGCGATCAGCGGCAATCTCTGCCGCTGCACCGGCTACGTCAACATCGTCAAATCCATCCAGCACGCCGCGGGCAAGCTGCGCCCGGCCGTAGAGGCATAGGAGGAGGAGCCATGGAACCGAAAACCTCGGCAACCGTCTGCGGCATGGGCCATTCCATGAAGCGCAAGGAAGACCCGCGCTTCCTCCGCGGCCAGGGGCGCTACGTCGACGACATCAAGCTTCCCGGCATGGTGCACCTCGACATCGTGCGCAGCCCCTACGCGCACGCGAAGATCACGGCCATCCGCACGGAAAAGGCCCTCGCCACCCCCGGCGTGCTCGCGGTGATCACCGGCGAGACGTTGGCGCAGTTCAACCTGCACTGGATGCCGACGCTCATGTCGGACACCCAGATGGTGCTCCCCACCGAGAAGGTCATGTACCAGGCGCAGGAAGTGGCGGCGGTGATCGCCACCGACCGCTACACCGCGGCCGACGGCGTGGAGGCCGTAGAAGTCGACTACGAGCCGCTGCCCGTGGTGGTGGACCCGTTCAAGGCCCTGGAGCCGGGAGCGCCCGTGCTGCGCACCGACAAGCCGGGCAAGACGGACAACCTCATCTTCCATTGGGAGGCGGGCGACCGCGCGGCGACCGACAAAGCGTTCGCCGAGGCCGACGTGACCGTCAAGCAGGACGTCTACCTGCCGCGCATCCATGTCGCCTCGATCGAGACCTGCGGCTGCGTGGCCGACTTCAACAAGGCGACCGGCCATCTCACCGTCTACATGACCACGCAGGCGCCGCACGCCATCCGCACCGTCTTCGCGCTGGTGGCCGGCCACGTCGGGCTCTCGGAAGAGAAGATCCGCATCGTCGCGCCCGACATCGGCGGCGGTTTCGGCGGCAAGGTGCCGGTCTATCCCGGCTACGTGATCGCGGTGGCCGCCTCCGTGGTGCTGGGCAAGCCGGTCAAGTGGGTCGAGGACCGCATGGAGAACCTCCAGGCCGACTCCTTCGCCCGCGACTACCACATGACCGCCGAGCTGGCCGCCACCAAGGAAGGGAAGATGACGGCGCTGCGCATCAAGACCCTGGCCGACCACGGCTACGCCGATGCCGCGGCCAACCCATCGAAGTTCCCGGCCGGCCTGTTCTCGATCTGCACCGGCTCCTACGACCTGCCGCACGCCTTCGCCGAGGTGGACGCGGCCTATACCAACAAGCCGCCGGGCGGCATCGCCTACCGCTGCTCCTTCCGGGTCACCGAGGCCGCGCACGTCATCGAGCGCATCACCGACGTGCTGGCCCAGGAGCTGAAGATGGACCCTGCGGAGCTGCGCTTCAAGAACTTCATCCAACCCGACAAGTTCCCCTACAAGTCGATCCTCGGCTGGGAGTACGACAGCGGTGACTACCCGGCGGCGCTCAAGAAGGCGATGGAGAGGATCGGCTACGACGAGCTGCGCAAGGAACAGGCCGAGAAGCGCGAGCGCGGCGAGCTGATGGGGATCGGCATCTCGTCGTTCACCGAGATCGTGGGCGCCGGCCCGTCGAAGGACTTCGACATCCTGGGCATCAAGATGTTCGACTCGGCGGAGATCCGCGTCCATCCGACCGGCAAGGCCATGGCGCGCTTCGGCACCAAGTCGCAGGGCCAGGGTCACGAGACCACCTACGCCCAGATCGTGGCCGAGGAGCTGGGCATCCCGGCCGCGCACATCCAGGTGGAGGAGGGGGACACGGACACCGCTCCTTACGGCCTGGGGACCTACGCCAGCCGCTCGACCCCCACGGCCGGGGCCGCCGCCGCGATTGCGGCGCGCAAGATCCGCGACAAGGCGAAGAAGATCGCCGCCTATCTCCTCGAAGCGAGCGAGGACGACCTCGAGTGGGAGACCGGCAAGTTCTTCGTCAAGGGCGCGCCGCAGAAGTCGAAGACCATCCAGGAGATCGCCCTCGCGGCCTACACGAACCATCCGCCGGGGATGGAAGCCGGCCTCGAAGCCGTCAACTACTACGATCCACCGAACCTGACCTTCCCCTTCGGCAGCTACATCTGCGTGGTGGACCTCGACCGCGGCACGGGCGAGGTGAAGATCCGCCGCTTCATGGCGGTCGACGACTGCGGCAACATCATCAACCCGATGATCGTCGACGGCCAGATCCACGGCGGTCTCTCCATGGGCATGGCGCCGGCCCTGATGGAGGAGATCACCTACGACGAGAGCGGCAACGTCTCGGGCGGCAGCTTCATGGATTACTTGGTGCCCACGTCCATGGAGACCCCGAATTGGGAGACGGACAAGACGGTGACGCCCTCGCCGCATCACCCGCTGGGAGCCAAGGGAGTGGGAGAGTCCGCCACGGTCGGAGCCCCGCCTGCTATCGCGAACGCGGTCGTGGACGCCCTCGCCCATCTCGGCGTGCGGCACATCGACATCCCGATCACGCCTGAGAAGGTGTGGAAGATCCTGCACGAGAAGGGGGTGGCGGAGTAGGGGGAGCGTGCGGGAGGCGTCGACGCCGGTGCCTCCCGCGCCGATTTCAGTTCCCTCCTTCCATGTCGGGGCTTCCCTCCCGGCATCCCGCCGCGATATCTTTCGTGGTATATGGACACGATCTTCCGCAGGTTCCGCAACAAGCAAGGTGAAGTCTGGCAGCTCGGCTGGTGCAGATTCCCGTTCTGGATCGCGCCGGAGGAGGGCGGGCGGCCTTTCCGGCCGGGTACCTTGGTCTGCCTCAGCCTCCGCACCGGGCGTCGGAGATCCTCTCCGGTAGGGGCAGGCGAGCCCGGCCCCGAGGTGTTCCGGGAGGTGGTAGCCCAGGCTGCTCGGGCTTGGCGGCTCCGCCCGGAGCGCATCGAGGTGACCGACTCTCGGATCGCCGAAGACCTGGGCGCCCTTCTCTCCGGCGAGAAGGTGACCGTCGAAGCGAGGCACGACCTCCCCGAATTGCGCGCCCTCCTGGAGGAAGAGGCCGCCTCCATCCGGGATGACGCGCCGCCGGCGGCTCTCTCGGCGCCGGGGATCACGGTCGAGCGCATGGCCGCCTTCGCGCGGGCGGCGGCCCGTTTCGTCGAGGCGGCTCCGTGGCGCCATCTCGATGTGGACGACCCCCTGGTTCTGGAGGCCGCCGACCTCCCGGAGGAGCTGCGACAGGTCCAGATCCTCGGACCCGTGGCGGTCCTGTTCCATCCGCAGCAGCCCGAGGACGGGGTCGACGCGAAGGCGGAAGGTTTTGACTCCGAGGACGAAGAGCCGGACTGGGAGGAAGAGGACTGGGAGATGGAATCCTGGGAGGACGGCTGGCCCCCTGAGGAAGGACTCTGGAAGGTGAGCTTCGTCCCTCCTTTCGCTCTGCCCCCGGAGGACGTCGAGCTCTGGCTGGACCAGGATCTCCCTCTCGCCTACGCCAATGCCTATCCCCTGGTGCTCCGCTCCTTCGACGGTGGCACCGAGCGTCCGGACGCCCGCTACCTGCGCTGGTTCGAGGTAGTCCTCGACGCCCTGGCGTCCACCACGGAAGAGGAGATGGACACGGGCCGCTGGGAGAAGGAGGTCGTCACTTCCGATGGACCGATGCGGCTCGTGCTCTCCCTTCCCGAGGTGCTGGAGCCTCCCTATGCGGACAGTCTCCCGCGGGAGGAGGACGACGAGGTGCCCGAGGAGATGAGGCTGGGCTTCGAGCTGGCTACCGAAGCCTTCGGGGCATTTGGCCGGCGGCAGATCCATCTGGCGCGCCGCGCTGTCGCGCTCTGGCCCGACTGCATCGAAGGTTGGCTCGTGCTCGCCCGCCGGGCTCCTGACCAGGAGAGCGCGCGGAATCTGTACGCTGAGGCCGTGGCCGCCGGCGAACGGCTGATGCCCGGCATCGAACAGCGGGAGCATCCTTTCGATGAGGAGGAACGGCTAGCCTTCGCCCCGTACTGCTGGGCTCGGAGCGGCTTGGCCCGGATCCTCTGGACCCTGGGGGCCCGGGAGGAGGCGCTGAATCACTTCCGCTGGTTCTTGGCCATGGAACCGGACGATCGCAAGAGCGCTTGGTACCTGGCTCACGCACTCCTAGCGCTCGGACGGGACGAAAAGGCCGAGGATCTCCTGGACCGATACGCGGACATGGAGCCTGACTGGCTCTATGTCCGGGCGCTCCTTACCTTCCGCCGAGAGGGGGATTCTCCGGCCGCGCGCCGGCAGATGGCTGCCGCCATCCAGGGGGACCGCGACCTTGCGAAGCAGCTTCTCGAGGATGTCTGGCAGGTGGAGAGCGAGGAAGAGAGCCCTGCCGTCTCTTTCCTGGACGTCTGGGCGGAAACCCCTGGAGCCCTCGAAGCGTTGCGCACCCAGAGCGCGGCCCTGGCCGCCGTGGCCAAGGCCCGCAAGGCCAAGAGAAAGGGCGAGAAGAAGAAGCGGAAGCGCCGGTAGGGCGAGCGTCAGATGTTCAGGTATCATACTCATATGAAGGCACGGCTTATCGAATCGAATCCCGCCGTCATGATGGGCAAGCCCGTGATCGCGGGGACGCGCATCACGGTCGAGCTGATCCTGGAGAAGCTCGCGGCGGGCGAGTCGGTCGAGCAGATCCTCGAATCCCATTCCCGCCTGACCCGGGAGGCCGTCCTGGCAGCCCTCGAATTCGCCGCCCAAGCGCTACGGGCCGACGTCATCTATCCGTTGTCTCACGACGCCGCATGAGGTTCGTCGCTGACGAGAGTGTCGACGGCCCGATTGTCGAGCGGCTGAGGGCTGAGGGTCGTGAAGTCCTCTACGTAGCCGAGCTCGATCCCGGGATCAGCGATGAGGTAATCCTGGAACAGGCCAGGGAGGCCGGCTGTCTATTGATTACGTCCGACAAAGATTTCGGCGAGTTGATCTTCCGGCTGAGGAAGCTCCCCGGTGGTGTCATCCTGCTGCGCTTGGCGGGTCTCACCAACCTTCGGAAGGCCGAGATTGTCGCTTCGGCAATGCAGGACTACGGCGACGCCATGGTCGAGGCCTTCACCGTCGTCACACCCGGTAACGTTCGCATCCGTCAAAGAGTCGAGCTTTCGGAGTAGCCCGAGAACAGAGCGCCGGAGGAGCGACGACACGCTAGAGAGCCCCATAGGAAGCCCTGCTCCTGACCTTGCGTCCACCTGATCGCACTCGGCGGCCGAATCCCACTCTCGCATAGCACTTACTCGACTGAGCCCAGTACGTAAGAAGATCGTCCTGCAACGCAGTGCGCAGGGTCACGTCCAGTGTGGCGTCGGAGTGGGCAGCGAATCCACCGTGCAGATCAAACACCTGTCCGCTTGATGATCTCATGCGACAGTTGCTGGAACTCTGAGTATGCCTCGTCTATTTGACGGTAGTAGCCAGCGTTCACGTGACCTTTCAACTTTCCGAGTGCGACCCCATATTTTTGAGCGGCCGCCGCCAGGCTATGGAAGTTCTTGATTCCTCCAAGCTTGTTCCCACCCTTAGGAACGAGAGACGGGTCGACTCTCCGAAGGTCATCAACGATTCGATCGCGAACGCGCGGTGCGATGCGCTTTTCCCAGTCTGCATGTGGGTCCGTGGCACTTCTGCCGACGCTGACCTTATACGCTGACGTAACATATCCTAGAAACGCAGGTCGTCCTGGGAGGAGCAGCGCGTGATCAGCTGGGTCGGCCAAATCTCGCACCGTAGCCCAATCACGGATCCATTTAGCGATTGCGCGGCCCACTGTGGTTAGCGCACGCAGGGAGAACAGGTCGGCAGCGACTGGAGTGATGAAATAGTCGCAATCTAGCAAAACTGCTCGATTAAGAGCTCCAACGTTCGGCCCGACATCGTAGATCACAGCGTCAGCGTTTACGGTCTCTGCCGCCTGCGCAACGGCGTTCGAAAGAGCCGCCATGACGTCGTATCCACGGGTTTTCCTCCCAAAAGAGTCGAGCCACGCCTGGGGCAACTCTTCCTCGTACTGCGATAGCAACACAGGCTTAATGGCGGACCAGACAGTCGAGGCGATCTCCGCATCGTCGGATTCACTCAGGATCACCTCCAACTCTGGTTCCTCAATGTAGAAGGCCGTTAGATTGCACTGCGGATCGGCATCTACGAGCAGGACGCGCTTCCCGAGATCGGCCAGAGTGTCCCCGATGTTCACAGTCAGCGTGGTCTTACCCACTCCACCTTTGTGATTAAATAGTGCGATTTTGATCATTCTATCCTCCTGTAACGACATTGGAACATCAACCGAGGGGAGTATACGAGCAGGAGCGAATAAGAAGATATTGGACCCTAACTCCTTGTCAGCAGCGAACAGCGACCAAGTGCCAGGCGCACGTTGAAGTACCTGCTTCGAGGAACCCCCTGCCTTCCCCAGCGCGCCGTCGGGCATGATCGTCGTGCTAGGCTAGACAGCAACATCTTCGTGTCCGCACTGCTCGGCAAGGGAGCCAGCCGGGTGGTGCTTCGGGCTTGCTTGGAGGAGGCTCCAGCCTCTCATGGGGGCAGCACTCTTTGCCGAGTACGAGTCGCTGATGAGCCGCGAGGCAGTTTTCAGGAGATGCCGTTTCCCTGCCGACTAGCGGGACGAGCTGCTCAACTCGTTTCTGAGCGTCTGCCGGTGGACGACGATCTACTATGGATGGCGGCCCAACCTCAGAGATGAGGGGGACAATCACCTGATCGAGCTGGCGGGCGCCGGGAGCGCCTCGGTTGTCATCACGAAGAACGTGCGGGATTTCAGGTCGGCGGAGCTCCACTTCCCCGGACTTGCGGATCCTGCTTCCGGAAGCGGTCTTGCAGGAGATCTGATCATGGCAACCCTCACCATTCGCCTTCCCGACGAGAAGCATGAGCGGCTTCGCCAGTTGGCGGAGCGGCGCAACGTGAGTATGAACAAGCTCATCGAGGAGCTGTCTACCGTGGCTTTGGCCGAGTTCGACGCCGAGACGCGTTTCCGGGCTCGCGCTGCGCTGGGCTCGCGCGAGCAGGGGCTCCGCCTCCTCGACGAGCTCGATCGCTCTGAGTAGCGGCGGGTCGAGAAACACAGCCGATCGGCTCCGGGCTCGGCACCTCGCTGGTGAAGGGGATGTCGTTCTCTCGCGCGAGGTGGGAGCCCCGCCCTTCCCCCGAGGCGCGGACCTCCTAGATGAGCGGCAGATCCTGGGCTTTTCGCCTTCGGGCTGTGCGCGAACGGCTCGGGCTGCGCGCGAGCCGTTCAGCTTGCGCGCGAGCCGCTCGTCCATGGCAAAAACGACAAAACCTTGTGCGCGAGCCGTTTTTGCTTTGCGCGAGGAGCTCGTGCATTGCGCGAGCGGCAAAACCTTGTGCGCGAGGCGCTCATCTTGTCCGCGAGGCGCTCGCGCAAGGCCCGAGCGCTTCGTGCCGCGGTCGAGCCGTCATTCCCCGGTTGAAGCGCCTCGGTTGACGATACGATAACATTGTGGATATAATAGGGTCAAAACGGAGGCAGGAGGATGAATTTTTGTACCTACTCCGCGGGCCGTATCGTCACCTTGACGCTCGCCCGGCCGAAGTAGATCTCGTCGCCGGACTGGATCTTCACGCCTCTCGGATCGCGGCCGCTCACGTCGATGGAGCGGCCTTCGCGGAAGATGCGCGTGCTCGAAGCTCCCGACTCGGCTCGCAGGCGCAGCTCGCCGGAGGCTTCGTCGTAGAGGATGCGGGCGTGCTCGCGGGAGACGGTCTGGTTGATGTCCCCGTCTTCCTGGAAGGCCACGTCGTTGCGGCGCCTTACCCGGCCTTCGTCGTCCACGATCTCTTCCATGCGGCCGACGTGGACGCGGCCGGCGGGGAAGGAGTAGACCTTGCGAG
>DASUNJ010000063.1:0-4952 GCA_036277235.1 Thermoanaerobaculia bacterium
CCCCAGAGGCGGATACCCGCGGCGAGCAGCAGGATGCCGGCGAGGCCGAAAGTCTCGTTACGGGTCATCTGTCGGTACCGTGGATGCTGAACACGGCATTCAAGCCGGCCGGCTCGAGGTCGATCTCCCGCAACAGGGAGGGGCTCTCCAGGTCGTACAGGGCGATGCGGGTCGGGAGCCGCTCGCGGAAACCGTTCCGGATCCAGTCCAGGTTCTTCTGCAGCCGGGTCTGCCGGATCTTGCTGAAACCCACCCAGGCCTGGCGGGCGTTCTCGCCGGTCAGCAGCCCGCGGCACCAGCCCAGGGGCCGGTCGTCGCCGGGCTCCAGCAGTCCATTGAGGTCCAGATCGCGCCTCTCGCCGGTCTCCGTGTCGAAGACGACCACGTGGCCGTCGACCGAGGTGAAGACCAGCCGGCCGCCGGCGACATGGCCGTCGTGGATGCCCTGGATGCCGACGGAGAAGGGTCTCCGGTGTCCGTTCCGGGCCGGATCGACGGCCACCGCGTCGCGCTGCTCGAAGCGGGTGACCCAGGGCTGGCCGTCCAGGAAGAAGACGTAGTTGGGGTGCGAGCGGTGGGGCTTGGTCGTGGGGACCTTGCGGTAGTCGACGTTGCGGTCGAACCGGCTCCAGACGTCGCCGCCTTGCACGTCCGTCAGCCGCACCAGCGTGCCTTCGCGGGTGATCTCGGCCACGGCGTCGAGCCCGGTCACCGCCACGAAGAGGTTGCCGTTCGGCCCCGGTGTCACGTGATGGAGGTCGTTGAAGCAGGGGAGGGAGATCACCCGGCGGATCTCGAAGCCGGGGAAGCCGCACTCCAGAACCTCGGTCTGGGTGCAGAGCCAGATCGTGTCCCCCTCCGCTTTTTTCTCAATACTGCCTGCCTTGAACAGGTGCGACGGCCGGTCGTCCGGGCAGTGCTCGGGCGGCGACTGGTACTCCAGCACGCGCGTCAGCCTGTCCCCTTCGACCCGCACCACCACGCCGGCGCGGAACCGGTGCCACTCGTTCTCCTCGAGGTTCTCCTTCTGCTCGCCTCCGACCACCCAGAGAGTCATCTGAAGACCTGGCGCCATTTGGCGGGTTCGAGATAGACGAAGGTGCGCACGCCCACGAGCCGGCGCGCCGACCAGACCATGCCCATGTTGAGCGCGACGAGCGAGACCGCGGTGGCGAAGGCGACGCCGTGTCCGCCCCAGGCCGGGGCGAGGAGCGCGCTGAGAGCGATGTTGAAGGCCGCGGCGCCGGCGCTCAGCGCCAGCAGCCGGTTGTGGTGCCCGCTCATCTGCAGCACGTAGCCCGCGGAGCCGCAGACGGTGTCCCAGAAGCTGCCGACCGCCAGGATCATCAGGATGCTCCAGCTCGGGAGATAGGTCTCCCCGAAGGCCAGGCGGATCAGCGGCTTTCCGAGCACCAGCATGCCGAGCAGCGCCAGGAACGAGAGCATCGCCACCGAGGTCGCGGCGGTGCGGGCCAGCCGCTCCATCTCATCCCTCCGGCCGTCGGCGTAGAGCATCGAGAACTCCTGCGGCACGATGAAGTTGGCCATGGCCGGAATGGCCGCGATCACCTGCAGCACGCGCGCGGCCACGCCGTAGATGGCCACCTCCTCGTGCGAGCGCGCCCACGACATGATCCAGAGATCCGACGAGAGGAGCACGACCAGCGCCGCGCTGCGCAGGCCGAGCGCGGTCGTCGCTCCGAGGATCGCCCCGACATCGGGAGGCGGGTTCGCCGTGCGCGCCTCCGAGGCCTCGCCGGCCGAGGTGGCCTTCAGGGCGAGCCCGAACGCCAGGGCGGTGACGAGCTGCGACAGCACGAAGATGGAGATCAGGAGCTCCCAGGGGACGTCGCGCACCCCGAGCGCCCAGAGCGCGAGAAAGCCGCCCAGGACCAGGCCGCGCGGCACGGGATGGCTGAGCGGAGCCACCACGGAGTACATGCGGAAGGCGCGCAGGTAGTGGTGCACCAGGTGCCCGAAGGAGGCGAGCACCGCGGCGCCCACCACGAAGACGGAGGCGGAAGCCAGCTCGGGCGCGCCCAGGCGGCGGGCGATCCAGGGCCAGGCCAGCGCGAAGGGCGGCACGACCAGGGCCCAGATGGCGACCTGGAGGCCGAACAGCCGCCGCCGCAGCAGGGCCGTTGCCCTCTCGCCCCCTTCCCCGCGGCTCATCGGCGCGAAGCGCAGGGCCGCGGGCCCGAGCCCGAGCTGCAGCACGATCCCCACCGCCGTGATCGCCTGCAGCAGCAGCAGATAGGAGGCGACCTCCCCGGGCGTCGCGATCCGCACCAGGAACATGCTGCCGAGGAAGCCCAGGCCCATGCCCAGGACCTGGTTGAAGCCGAAGAGCGCGCCTCCCCGCCGGAGCTGGCGGTCGCTCGGGGCGGTGGACCGGGCGGACGAGCCCGCAGCGGTCAGAGCGACCGCGGGCGTACGGGAATCAGTCATACGTATTCGCGCGAGGGTGCAAGAAGTCTGCCGAGGGGGATCAACCTTCAAAGCAACCGGGGGGAGGGACCGGAGGGAAGTCCGTCGCTTCGGGGGCCGTGAACGCTTTCCCTCAACTCGGCGGGCCGTTCGCCAGCCGCGCCACGGCCGCGTGAAGGCGGGTGAGGTACTGCCCCTGGAGCTTGCCGAGCGGAGCGCGGTCCTTGGTCGATTCGGCCAGGGTGATGTCGACCATCTTCCTGCCGGCTTCGAGCAGCTCCCGGTCCCCGGTCATCTGGCCGGCGCGCACGAGGAGCGCCACCTGGGCCGCCCTCTCGGGTCCGTAGAGGGGCCGGTCCTCCGGCTTGACCTCGACCAGCTGCCCTCCCCGGCGGGCGCCGCTGTACGCGACGTCCAGGTGCCGGGGCCAGTCGGGGATCTCGAAAGCCGCGATGGAGCGCGCCAGCGCCGCCAGCACCTGGCTCGGCTTGACCGGCGGGTCCCCGATCGGAGCGTCGTCCGTGTCCCGCATCAGCCGGTAGAGCCCCTCGGCGTCGTACATGCCGGTCAGCCACATCGGGCCGGCCTTGAAGGCGCCGTTTTCCGGTTTTTCCTTGCCGGAGAAGCCGTAGCGCTTGCCGCCGCGCTCGACTTCTACATATTGATGCGTGACCGCCCGCGCCAGGCCCGTCCGCCAGTCCTCGAGGAAGGCCGGGTCGCCGCTCGCCAGCCCGAGGAAGCGGAGGGCGGCCAGCCACTGTCCTGCGACCCTGCCGGTGAAGCTCGCCTTGTCCGGAGGGTCTCCCGCTCCACAGGGCGGCTTGCCGCACATGTGCCGGCGCATGTTCTCGCCGCCGCGCCGCAGGGTCTCGACCACGGTCGAGTCGCCGGTGAGCCAGTAGTGGAGGAAGAGATTGTCGAAGTAGGCGTGGGAGCTGTTGAAGTCGGCCCGGTAGCCGCCGTAGCCGGCGGGCGACTGCCCGCAGTAGAACCAGGGGTCTTCCGGGGCGCACTGCATGATCTGCGTGTGGAGGGTGCGCAGCGCGCCCGGCGCGGCGAGCTCGTCCAGCCACTCCACCTCGCCGGTGCGCATGGCCCAGATCGGGACGGTCGAGAGCGTGTTGTGGTAGTCGGTCCAGGCCCCGCACCAGAAGGTGTCGTCCCAGCTCTCCGGGGTCAGACTCTTCTTGCAGCGCAGGTCGGCGTCGTCCTTGCTCCCCCAATAGCGGGGGAAGACGCCGTAGGTCATGAGGCCGGCGATCCCCTGGGCGTCGACCTGCTCGACCGTGCGCTCCAGCACGTCGCGCACGAGCTTGTCGTAGCCGGCCAACCTCTTGGGCAATGGCCCCGCCGGGATTTCGCCTATTGCATCGGACTGAGCAAACCAGGCCGCCTCCGGCCAGGCGCGCAGCGGCCGGTTGAGCGGCGCCCAGACCAGCCGGTCGAGGTCGGAGCGGGCCGGCCCGGGGGGCAGGGCGGAGACCGCGAAGGTGGCGAACATCCCCTGGTGATGGGCGAGCCACGCGGGGCCGTCCGCGAGGTCTATTGCCAGGCGGCCGTCCTCCAGGAGGCGGAGCGCCTGCGGCTCGTAGCGGTGGAGGTGGTTCAGGGCGACCGCCACCGCGCCCGAGGATCCGGAAACGGCGAGCACGCCGCCGTCGGCCTTGTCTCCCTGGGCTTTCCTGGAGCCCGCGGCGGCCTCGAAGCGGAGGCGGGCGTGCCGGTCGGGCCGCTGCACCTGGCGCACCCAGGCCGGGCCCGGTCCGGCGAGGGCGGCGGCCTCGAAGTCGCCGACGACGGTGGCCGTCCGGGCTCCGTCCCCGAGAGAGAGCGCGAGCGTGTCGCGCACCCGTTCGAGCCGCAGGCCGTTGGGCGTGCCGTCCTTGGCGGCCACGCAGCCGTTGCAGCCGAGGTTTCCCTCCCAGGCGACCGCCTGGCGGACGATCGCGGTGGGGGAGCCGGCGGTGAAGGCGTAGCGCCGCAGCGAGCCGAGCCCGCCCTTGCCCACGGGAGGGAGGTCGTAGGCGCCCTCGATGACGACCACGGCCGAGAGCGGGCCGGCGTGCTCGATGCGGATCTTGCGGACGTTGGTGGAATGCCGCGCGGCTTTCTCTTGCGTGGCCAGGGACATCTCGCTCCCGGTGATCAGGGCGTGGTCCCGGGTGCGAATCTCGTCGAAAAGCGTCCCGCCGCTCAGGGTGAAGACCGCGGCGCCGGTGTCCACGACGATCCGGTCCCCCGTCTGTTTGAGGGTGAGCGGCGCGGGAGGCGGGGGATTGGCCACGGTTCCGTCGGCCACCAGAGAGTAGACGGCGCTCTGCTTCGCGCCCACGGTCGCCGGGAAGGTGACGAGGACCCACTGGATCGGCGCCTTGCTGTCCTCCAGCGCAGCGTTCCAGCGGGCGAGGAGGCGGAAGTCGGCGGGCACCGGTTTGCCGGCGGGATCGACGACCGCGAGCCAGCGCGTGGACTTTACGCCGAGCGAGCGGGGGAGCGGGATGCCGGTGCTCAGGACTTCTCCGGTC
>DASUNJ010000064.1:0-3345 GCA_036277235.1 Thermoanaerobaculia bacterium
GTAGATGCCGCCCCCGATGGTGAACAGGGTCGCCAGCAGGATGATGAACGGGACGTAGTCGAGCAACGCCACGTCCAGCATCACGTGGACCGCCCTGCCGCCATAGACCCCGACGAACGGGATCGTCACGGCGATCCCCCAGGCGAGTGCCACCTTCGGGTAGTGGTGGTGCCAGAAGCGCGGCGCGAGCAGGGGAAACAGGGCGATCGAGAGCAGAATGCCCAGGAACGGCAGGGTGCTCCACGCCGGCAGCATCGTGCCCAGGTCCTGAGAAGCCGGCTCGGCGGCTGCCGCCGGAGCTGCCAGCCCGAGGCCGGCGAGGAAGAGAAGGGCGATGAGCTGGCGCGCAGAGGCGGGCATCAGCGCATTCTATCGGCGGCGTCCAAGACATCAAGGACACCAGGGACCCGCGTCCTTGATGTCCTTGGTGTCCTTGCGGTCCTTTCGGCCTACTGGCAGCCGCTATAAATGCTGTTGTAGCCCGACCTGTCGTCGTTCGCCAGCGAGGCGATCGAGAAGTCGCAGGCCGCGACCGACGGAAACATCGTCGCTCCCGACACGCTCGAGTGGCCGAGGCCGACGGCATGGCCGAACTCGTGGGTCGACACGCCCGCCAGGTCGAAGCCGTTGGTGCAGGTCGATGACGTCTGCCAGTTGAAGTTGTTGTTGAAGCGGACGTCTACCTCGACGAACCGGTAGATCAGGTTGCCGCTGCAGACCTGCGACTGGCTCGTGTCGGTCGAGATGTAGTTGGTCACTCCGAGGGTCGTGCCGCCCAGCTTGCCCCAGGAGATGACGTTCTGGCCGTCTCTCTTGGCGCCCGACCGGGTGGTGGTTCCGCCGTTGCTGGCGATCCCCCAGGCGTTGATCCCCGAGTTGATGGCGCTCGATTGCTGGCTGGGGCTCAGGCAGCAGGAGGGGCCGTTGCTGTTGTTCAGAAAGAAGCGAGCGTCGCTGCTGGTGAACCACTTCCGCCCGTTCAAGGTGTAGGCGAAAGCGGACGACGCGAGGCAGGACAGGGCCAGAAACAGGGCGATCTTCTTCATGGATCTCTCCTCGTGCTTTGCGGTCCAGGGTCAGCGGTGGTCTCAGAATGCGGGACGCTCGCGGACGGCTTCGCGCATCTGCCGCAGTGGCATCCTCTCGACAGGCACCTCGGTGACACCCACGACGTTCAGGTCCGCCAGGCTGCGGGAGATCCACTGCGCTCCCTTGGCGTCCTTGCCCACGTCCCACTTACCGAACGACAGGCCCAGAGTGTGGTATTCGCCGTTGATGCTCTCGAGCTGGACCAGTACCTTCTGTCCCAGCCGGTACCGCGCTTCGCCGACCGTCTCCACGTTGACGCCGTCGAGGCTGCCGCCCCAGGCGTCGAAGGTGAAGATCTCGCCGGGCCGCACGTCGCCCTTGAGGCTCTCCTCGACCAGCAGATCGATCCGGGTGACGATCTCGCCTTCCGCGTTGTAGGCCGCTTCCATACGGAGAACGTGGCCCACCAGGACGGCGTCGCTCATGTCGATCGACCGCTCGATCGGAACGTAGAGGACGCTGGTGGCGGAGAGGGCCGAGGCGCAGAGTGCCACGGCCAGTGCGGTGAAGACTGCTCTTCTCATCTCATTCCTCCTTTCCTGCATACGACAGATTGAATGGAACCTTCAATCTCTCCGGTGCACGAAAGGGAATGAGGCGAGCCTTGCGGAGAGGGCGGAGCACGGGACTGGCGGTATCATCCCGGCCGGACGTGGACCGCCATCTTCCTTCGAGCGTCGAGATCCGGGAGGTCACCAAACGCTTCGGCGAGGTGACTGCCGTGGACGAGGTGTCCCTGGACGTCCGCAAAGGCGAGATCTTCTCTCTCCTCGGCCCCAGCGGGTGCGGCAAGACGACCCTGCTGCGGATGGTCGGCGGCCTCGAGACGCCCTCGGCCGGGACGATCCGCATCGGAGGGAGCGACGTGACGCGCGTCCCGCCCCACCGCCGGCCGGCGCACATGGTGTTCCAGGAGTACGCGCTGTTTCCGCACTTGACGGTGGCGGAGAACGTGGCGTTCGGGCTGCGCTACAAGCCGGACGTGCCGCGGTCCGCCCATGCCGCAAAGGTGGAGGAGGCGCTCGCCCTGGTCCGGCTCACCGGATTGGAGAAGCGGCTCCCCCGCCAGCTCAGCGGCGGCCAGCGCCAGCGGGTGGCCCTGGCGCGGGCCCTGGTCCTGGAGCCACAGGTGCTGCTCCTCGACGAGCCCCTGGCCGCTCTCGATCCCCAGCTCCGCGAGGAGGTCCAGGTCGAGCTCAAGCACCTCCAGCGCACCCTGGGGATCACCTTCCTGTTCGTCACCCACGACCGCGAGGAGGCCCTCGGCCTGAGCGACCGGGTGGCCGTGATGCGACAGGGGCGGGTGGAGCAGGTGGGGACGCCCGCCGAGATCTTCGAGCGGCCGGCGACCCGCTTCGTGGCCGAGTTCCTGGGCGCCGCCAACTTCTTCCCGGCGACGGGTGGAGGCCTCGTCCTGGTGCGCCCCGAGAAGCTGCGGCTGTGCGCCGATCACCCCCCAGATGCCGGGATGCCCGCGGTCCCAGTCATCATCGAGGAGCGGATCTATCAGGGGATCGGCACGACCTGGATTGTCCGCGGCGGCGAGGGAGAGCGCTTCGTGGTCTGGGAGCAGAACGCCGCGTCCGCCCTCGACGAGCCGCCCGCTTTCCACCCCGGAGCACCGGCGTTCCTCTGCTGGAATCCGCGGCATGCGGTTCCCATCAGTGCGGAAGAGGGACCCTCACCCCCTCGATCGGGGGAAGAAAAATGAAAGCCGGCAGGGATCGGCGCGCCTGGGCCCTTCTGCTGCCGACGTGGCTGGTGCTGGGAGCGTTCTTTCTGGCTCCGCTCGCGTTGACGCTCCTGCTCAGCTTCCGGCAGCGCGGGGTCTATGGCGGACTGAAACCGATCGCGGACCTGGGGGACTACGTCGCGTCCGGGGCGTTCCTCTCCAACTATGCCCGCTCGCTCGACGGGATCTATCTCGGCATCGGCTGGCGCTCGGTCTGGATGGCGGTGCTGACCACGGCGCTCACGCTGGCCATCGGCTACCCCGTGGCCTATGCCCTGGCCCTCCATGCGCCGCGGCGGTGGAAGGACCTCCTCCTCGGCTTCGTGGTCGTCCCCTTCTGGACGAGCTTCCTCATCCGCACCTACGCCTGGATGTTCCTCCTCCGCACCGAGGGGCTGGTCAACCGCCTCCTCCTGGGCGCCGGCGTGGTGGACCGCCCGCTGGAGATCCTCTACACCGAGCTCGCGGTCATGATCGGCCTGGTCTACGGCGAGCTGCCGTTCATGATCCTTCCCCTCTACGCC
>DASUNJ010000065.1:0-4456 GCA_036277235.1 Thermoanaerobaculia bacterium
AAGCCCCCATCGGCTTGCCGTAGACCTCAGCAAACCGCGCCAACTCTAGCGGATGCAAGTGCGAAAAGTAGCGAGCTGAAGCAAAAAAACCCGGTGGCTTGGAAACATCGGATCCACGGAGGCTATAGCGCTGAGATGACCAGTACGACGATTAAGATCGTCGCAGTTGAACTCCAGTCGGCTCTCGAAAAGCACGGCTTCGTGCCCGTCCGGGACCGCGACCGGCTGCGGTCCGGGGACCGGATCTCGACCTTCATCCGCCAGCTCACCCGCGCCGACTATGTCGTGGCCGTGGTCAGCGACAAGTACCTGCGCTCTCCCTACTGCATGTACGAGATCTACAAGCTCTGGCAGAAGTGGCAAGGGGACGCCGACGCCCTGGCCCGCAGCGTGGTGCCGATCGTGCTGCCGGAGGTGAGGGTCGGGAGCTTCCAGCAGAGGGCGCCCTATCTGAAGCACTGGTCCGATCAGGCCAAGAGTCTTGAGGCGCTGGTCCGCGATCCGGATCTCCGGCCCGGCAGCGAGTCCTGGGAGGAGGTCCGCCTGGTCCGGGAATTCGCCCACCACGTGGACGACATCCTCGTCTTCCTCAATGACGTCCTCATGCCCCGCAAACTCGAAGCCCACCTCGACAACGGCTTCCAGGCCGTGCGCGACGCATTGCGACAGCGGATGTCGGGGAGAGTCGGTTCAGACGAGCCCAGAAGCCCTGCGAGCTGATTTAAGCCCCTTAAATCCGATCTAAGCTCCTTAGATTGGATCTAAGCCTCTTAGATCGGGTCTAAGCTTCTTAGATCCGTCCCAAAGTCCTTAAATCCAGTCTAAGCGCCCTCGCTCCAAATTTAAGGTCCTTAGATCCGGCCTAAGCTTCTTAGATCCGATCTAAGCTCCTTCGCGGCGATCTAAGCTCCTTAGATCCGATCTAAGCGGCTTAAATCCGATCCAAGCTCCTTAAATCCGCCCGCAAGGCGCTTAGGACCGGCCGAAGATCCTTAGATCCGATCTAAGCCCCTTAAATCCGATTTAAGCCTCTTCGCGGCGGTCCAAGCTTCTTAGATCGGATCTGAACGGCTTGGAGGCGTCCCAAGCTCCTTGGACCCGATCCGCAAGAAATCCGGCCCGGCAGGCCGGCAGAGCCCAGCCCAGGGTTGAGGCCGAAGGCCGATGCCCTGGGAAACCAGGTCAAAACGTCCTTGCGGCCTGCAAGGCCGCGAGAACCCGGCCCAAGAGAACCGGCCGAGAAAGCGTCGGCTCTGAAACGGTTTGGTAAGGATGGAGAGCGAAAGCCCTGGGTCAATCCGCTTTCGGGCGTGTGCGAACAGTGCGCGGGACAGGGCGTGCCGTGGATTCCGCAATCTTGATCAAGCCACGTAGCGCCTCGTTGACAGCTGCATCGTTGGGGAAGACCTTTGCCACCTCTGGCTCCAGAACCACCACGTTGCTCTCCTCGGCAAGCCGGGCGGCATACTTGCCCCGGACCAGGACGCCGAAGTCGGAGCGCTTGTACTCGGGCCGAAGCTCGTCGCCTTCGTCGGGTTTAGCCTTCTTCATAGATTCTGCGCTCCCGTCTTGTCGCTGCCCGAGCACTGATGATGCGGACCCAGTCACCTTCTTCCGTGTGCGATACAACCAGGAGGATTCCGACGCTCGACAGTCCGAAGGTGACGAAACGGCTCTCGCCGCGGGAATGGTCCGGGTCGGGACCCGTCACGGCTAGTGTATCGCGAAGGGCCGTGGATGCTTCCCTGAACGAGACGCCATGCTTGCGCTCGTTGAGACCGGCCTTTTCCGTATCCCAGACAAATTTCACGGCGGCATTGTACAGCCAGGTCCGCCTGGAAACGCCGAGGCGCTCTGTGGGTCCGAGAGGCGTCCTCGAGCCGCCCTCACGCCAGCGGCTCGAGATCCTCATACAGCCGCGGCAGAGCCACCGCCCGGATGCGCTCGGCGAGTGGGAACGTGTGCTCGCCCGGGTAGATCACGTCCACGCGATCGAGATGGAGATCTTCGAGCGCCGTGCGGATCGAGGGTGTCACGCGCGGCGCGGCCGTGCGCTTGAGCTCGAAGCCGAAACGCCTGCGCCCGCGGATCACGAGGAGGTCGAGCTCCGCTCCTGCGTGGGTCGCCCAGAAGAACGTCTCTTCGGGACGCGCTCCGAGCCTCTCCATCACCTCGCGCAGGACGAACCCTTCCCAGGAGGCGCCGACCTTCGGATGTCCTTCGAGGTCCTCCCGCGTCCCCAGGCCCAGGAGCGTGTGCAGCATCCCGCTGTCTGTCACATAGACCTTGGGCGACTTGACCTGGCGCTTGCCCAGGTTCTCGAACCAGGGCGGGAGCTGCCGCAGCACCAGGGCCGAAGTGAGCAGGTCCAGGTAGCGCCGGACCGTCATGGCGGACACCCCGAAGGCGCGGGAAAGCTCCGCGCCGTTCCAGACCTGGCCGTGGTAGTGGGCGATCATCGTCCAGAAGCGGCGGAGCGTCTCCGGGGGAACCTGGATTCCGAGCCCGGGGAGGTCTCGCTCGAGCAGGGTCCGGACGAAGCCCCGCCGCCACTCCGCACTGGTGCTGTCGGTTTCAGCCACGAAGGAGCGCGGAAAGCCGCCGCGCAGCCAGAGCCGCTCGCGGGCCTCCATTCCGACTTCCTCCAGATCGAGCCCGCCCAGCTCGTGGTAGTAGATGCGGCCCGCCAAGGACTCGGAGCTCTGCTGGAGAAGCTCCGGCGAAGCGCTCCCCAGGATCAGGAACCGGGCGTCTTTCCTTTCCCGGTCTGCAAGGACCCTCAGAACGGGGAACAGGTCGGGACGGCGCTGCACCTCGTCGACGACGATCAGCCCCGAAAGCTCCCGCAAGGTCAGCATCGGCTCGGCGAGCCGCGCCAGATCGGTCGGGTCTTCAAGATCGAAATAGGAGACCGGGCCGTCGTAGGCTGCCGCCAATTGCCGCGCCAGCGTCGTCTTGCCCACCTGCCGGGCGCCCAGGATGCCCACCACGGGATGCCGCTGGAGGAGTCCTTGCAGCTCTTTATAATGCCGGCTTCGCTCGATCAGGTTCGCCACGACCTTGAAATTCTAACACCGTCCTTGCGATTTTCAAGGTAGAGGCCCCGCTGAAGCCTCTCTTCCAAGCGCCGCCCGGAGCACCGCATTCAGCACGACCCCGAGCGTGATCGCGATCACTACGCCGTTGCTCAGGAAGAGCTGGGCCGTGGGGGAGAGGGAGGCGAGCCAGGCCTTCTGGCTGCCGGCGGCGAGCGGCAGGGTGAGGGCGGCGATCAGGGAGACGGCGGTGGTGACGAGGTAGACCTCGTCCTTCGGTCCGCAGGCGAGGAGGCGCAGGCCGGCGGTGGCGATCATGCCGCAGATCACCAGGAAGACCGCGCCCACCACCGGACGCGGGATGAGCACCAGGAGCGTGCCCGTCTTGGGAGAGAGGCCGTAGAGCAGCAGGATCAGGGCCGCGACCTGGATCACCCGCCGGCTCGCGACCCGGGTCGTGGCGATGACGCCCGTGTTCTGGGCGTAGGTCGTGAGCGGCAGCGCGCCGATGAGAGGACCGACCGTCGACGCGATCCCCTCGAGCGTGATGCCGCGGTGGATGTGCTTCACCCGGTAGGTGACCCCGGAGACCGCGCAGGTCCCCGCGTAGTCGCCGATCGCCTCGGCGGCCGAGCCGATGTATCCGATCACCACGCCGAACACCGCCCCGCCCACGAGCGTCCATCCCAGTCCCGGGCCGCCGAAGACGAACAGGCGGGGAAGCCCGAACCAGGGAGCCCGCGAGAGCGCCTCGAAGTCGGCCAGTCCCATGGCTCCGGCCACTCCCACGCCCCAGATCAGCAGGCTGAACAGGATCGAACCGCGGGCGAGCAGCCCCATCCGGAACCGGTACCCGATCACCGTGAGCAGCAGGATCGAGGCGACGGCCGCCGCCGCGAGCCCGAGCATCTCCGGCCGGGGATCCGCGAACAGCCATCCGCCCGCCACCCGGGCGAGAGAGATCCCGATCGTCAGCACGACAATCCCGCAGACGTAGGGCGGCAGGAACCGCCGCAGGTACCGGAGCACGCCGCTCACCCCCACCGCGGTCTCGAGCAGCCCGCCGATGAACCCGGCCATCCACATGGCGGGAGCCCCGAAGATCGCCCCGGCCGAGGCCATGGCGCCGGTGTCGGTCGCCGAGGGTCCGAGCACCGAAGGCAGCCGGTTTCCCCACGTGACGTTGACGAACGTCGCGATCCCCATGAGCACCAGACAGGCGGAGATCATGTAGGCCGCCTGGGCCGCGGAGTAGCCCACCGCCCCGGCCACGATCATGGGGAGGACGAAGGGGGAGACGTCGACGAGCGTGTGCTGCCAGGCATAGAGCAGCGTCTCGGCAAGAGGGGGCACGTCGTCGATTCCGTAGTGGGGAGTGAGGACCTCGATCTCCTCCTCCCAGACGCGCTCCTCTCCCCGGT
>DASUNJ010000066.1:0-23526 GCA_036277235.1 Thermoanaerobaculia bacterium
CAACGCGCTCAACGACCTGGTCGAGAACGCCCATGTCACCCGCGCGTGGAAGCTCGAGCAGATGACGACGCGGCCGTTCGGGAACCAGCGGCTGCTGGAGGCGGCGTCGCGGTTGGAGAAGCAGTAGCAAGAAAAAGGACCCAAAAGACTTAAAGGACCTAAAGGACCTAAAGGACCTAAAGGACCTAAAGGACGAAGAAGAGATTTTGTCCTCTGAGTCCTTTTCGTCCTTTAGGTCCTTGCCCTTTCCTTCCGCTAAGATCCCCCCGTGATCCCACGCCGCCGCTGGCACCGCGCCGTCTTCGTGGCGGCGGGCCTCTACAACATCGGTTGGGGGCTTTATTCGGCCCTCGACCCGCAGTGGCTGTTCCGGTTCGCGGGCATGCCGCCGCAGCGGTACCCCGAGATCTTCGCCTGCCTGGCCATGGTGGTGGGGCTCTACGGCATCCTCTACCTGGAGATCGCGCGCCGCCCCGAGCGTGGGTGGCTGATGGCGGCGGTGGGGCTCACGGGGAAGGTCCTGGGACCCATCGGGCTCGGGCTGCTGCTCCTGAGGGGCGCCTGGCCTCCCGCCACCCTGGCCCTCTGCGTGACCAACGACCTGATCTGGTGGATTCCCTTCGGGCTGTACCTGTACGACGCCTGGCCATCCTTCCGGCAGGACCGGTGACGGGAGTGGATCTTGCTAGTAGTTTGTTGGATGTCCTGAGGGCTCACCCCCGAAGGGCGGGGAGAAAGTCGGGAGGAAGACCGTGAAGACCCCATTGCTACGTTCCCTGCTGCTCGCGGCGGGGTTGACCCTGTCCCTGGCCGGCTGCAACGGCAAGGGAGAGACCGATGAGGCGCAGGCCGCTCCGGATGTCGCCGCCGTCGAGCGCCGGGACCTGGAGATCCGCGCCGAGTCTTCGGGGCAGATCGAGCCCGTCCGGATAGTCGAGGTCAAGTCCAAGGTCTCCGGGGAGCTGACCCAGATCACCGTCGAGACCGGCGACGAGGTCGAGCAGGGCGCCCTGATCGCCAGCGTCGATCCGCGCGACGTGCGCAACAGCTACGCGCAGGCTTCAGCGGATAGGGGGCTGGCCCGCGCCCGGGTCGAGACTGCCCAGGCCAAGCGCCGGCGCGCCGAGAAGCTCGCCAAGGAAGGGATCCTGAGCACCCAGGACCTGGAGAACGCCCAACTGGAGGAGACCAACGCCCGCGCCGAGCTCCTCAAAGCCCAGACCAACCTGGAGCTGGCCCAGGAGAAGACCGGCGACGTCACCATCCGCGCGCCCATCAGCGGCACCGTCATCGAGAAGACGGTCGAGCAGGGGCAGATCATCGCTTCGGCCAGCGGCAACGTCTCCGGCGGCACGACCCTGATCAAGATGGCCGACCTCGCCACCGTGAGGGCGCGGGCCCTGGTGGACGAGGTGGACATCGGCCGCATCCTGCCCGGCCAGCCCGCGACCGTCGAGGTCGAGGCCTACCCGGGCAGGACCTTTCGCGGCAAGGTGCTCAAGGTCGAGCCCCAGGCGGTCGTGGATCAGAACGTCACCATGTTCCCGGTCCTGGTGGAGCTCCCCAACCCCGAGCGGCTGCTCAAGCCCGGCATGAATGCCGAGGTGGGGATCGAGGTCGCCAACCGCGACGGAGTCGTGGCCGTGCCCAACGGCGCCGTGGCCTCCGTGCGCGACGCTCCCGCGGCCGGCACGGCCCTCGGCCTGGAGGAGAAGGACGTCCGCGACAAGCTGGCCCAGCTCCGGAACGAGCGCCAGGGGCAGCGGGGAGAGCGGGGGAACGGACAGATGGGCGGCGAGCGGCCGGCCCGCGGCGAGGGCGGGGAGCGGGGCTCCGGGAGCCGAGGCAGGAGTGGGGGAGCCATGAACGCCGGCGGCGGGGATGTGCGGCCCGGCGTGGTGTTCGTCAAGGGACCCAACGGTCCCGAGCCCAGGACGGTCCTCCTCGGACTCTCCGACTGGGACTACACCGAGGTGGTGCGCGGGCTCGAGCCGGGCACCGAGGTCTACCTGATCTCCGTGGCCCGCCTCCAGCAGCAGCAGGAGCAGTTCGCCAACCGCACCCGGGAGCGGGCCGGCGGCGGCATCCTCGGCGGTGGGAGCAGCAGCAGTGGCGGCGGCCAGCGGGGCGGCGGGGGGCGGGGCGGCAACTGAGATGCTGATCACCGAGATCTTCCGCGTCGCGCTGGAGGCGATCCGCTCCAACAAACTGCGCTCGTTCCTGACTGCGCTGGGCATCATCATCGGCATCGCCGCGGTGATCACGATGGTGGCTCTGGGCGAGGGAGCGCAGCGCATGGTCCAGGCGCGCCTCCAGGGCCTGGGAGTCAACGTGGTTACGGTCCGCCCCGGCCAGCAGCTCTCCGGCGGCGTGGACCGCGGCGAGACCCGCCTCACGGCCAAGGACGCCCGCTCGCTCCTGGAGAGCCCGCGGGCGATCCTGGCGGTCAGCCCCGAGATGCAGCGCCGGCTCCAGGTGGAATACGGCGCGGCCAACGGCAACCTTCCGGTCTACGGCGTCTGGCCTAGCTACTTCCCGATCCAGAACCACAACATCGCGGCAGGTCGGCTGTTTACGGAGCCGGAGGAGCGCGGCCGGCGGCGCGTGGCGGTGCTCGGCGCCACTGTGGGCGATCCCCTCAAGGTCCCGACCGAATCGTTGCTCGGCGAGACGATCCGGGTCCGTGGCATCCCCTTCGAGGTGATCGGGGTGATGCAGCCCAAAGGCCAGGTCGGCTTCGGCAACCCGGACGAGAACGTCTACATCCCGCTGAGCACGGCGCAGGTGCGCGTCTTCGGCGAGGACCGCATCGGCTCCATCTACGTGCAGGCGACCGGCGAGCAGCAGATCGACGCCGCGATCAACGAGATCGACTCGGTCCTGCGCCGCGAGCACCGGCTGCGCCCGGCCCAGCCGAGCAACTTCAACATCCGCAACCAGACCACGTTGCTGGAGACCTTCCAGGCCACGACGCGGACCTTCTCCTTCCTGCTCGCGGGCATCGCCATGGTGTCGCTCCTGGTGGGCGGCATCGGCATCATGAACATCATGCTGGTCTCGGTGACCGAGCGCACGCGCGAGATCGGCGTGCGCAAGGCGCTGGGAGCGCGGAAGCGGGACATCCTCCTGCAGTTCCTCATTGAATCGCTGACGCTCTGCCTGGTGGGCGGCCTGATCGGGATCGGAGTGGGCATCGGCGGCGCGACGGCGCTCCAGAAGATGGCCGGCTGGAACACCGCCATCTCCCTCGAGGCCGTCGTGATCGCCTTCTTCTTCTCGGCCGCGGTGGGGATCTTCTTCGGCATCCTCCCAGCCCGCCGGGCCGCCAGCCTCGACCCGATCGAGTCGCTGCGCTACGAGTAGGCTCACCTCTTGTCGCCTTTTATTGACGACGTGAGGCATACAAGATAGCCTTGTTTGTATGCGAACGACCCTCGACATCCCGGAGCCGCTGCTCGAAGAGGCTCGCCACATCCTCGGCTTCAAATCGAAGACGGACACGGTCGTCCTGGCTCTCCAGGAGCTGGTGCGGAAGCGGCGTATCGAGGAGCTGAAGTCCGTGCTGGGCTCGGTGCGTCTGGAGATCGACGTTCCGAAGTCGCGGCGCCGGCCGTGATCTTCGTCGACACCTCGGTCTGGATAGCCGCATTCCGGGTTGCCTCCGGACTCGAAGCCACACACCTTCGCGATCTCCTGGACGCGGATGAGGTTGCGCTGGCCGCTCCTGTACGGATCGAGATTCTGATTGGCTCCTCGCTCCAGGATCGCCCTCGGCTGAGGCGCGTGCTGTCGGCATTGCCGACCTTTTATCCGGTCGACTCTACCTGGGTGCTGATTGATTCCTGGCTGGATAAGGCATCCAAGGCCGGAGAGCAGTTCGGCTTCGCAGACCTGCTGATTGCCGCGCTAGCGGCGCAGCAGGGAGCCGCGGTCTGGTCGCTGGATGGGGATTTCCGCAGAATGGCTGACTGTGGGCTTGTCCCGCAGCACCTCCCGTCGAGCGCCTGACTGATTCAAATCAACGAGCCGAGAGCACCTCCAGAGCCCGCTCGAGCTGCGGGTCCCGTCCCTCCGCATACTCCAGCCCGGCCGGGACCTGCACGTCGGGCTTCACGCCCACCCCTTCCAGGCGCTCGCCGTCCACCTCGACGTCGTGGACAGCGAGATAGAGCAGCGAGCCGTCCGAGAGCAGGTTGATCTGGCCCGCGACCACGGCGCCCGCCGTGCGCTCGCCGACCAGCGTCGCCCTCTTCGAGCGCTGGAGCGCGCGGGAGACCACCTCCTTGCCGCTGCGCACCCCGCCGTCGATCAGGATGGCCACGGGCTTGCGCCAGCTCGCGGAGTAGGCCGTCCTCTTGCCGTCGCGGTCGATCCGCGTCAGGTCGGGCGCGGCCGGGTCGAAGATCTGGACGAACGTGGTGTTGCAGCCGCCCCAGCCGCCGCGGAAGTCGATCACCAGGGCATCGGCCCCCGCGAGGTCTCCCTGAAGCGCCTCTTCCAGAAGGTCCTGGTGCTCTTCGCTGGCGCACGACCAGAGCGGGGCATAGGCGATCCGCCGGCCCTTGTGCTCGATCACCCGCGAGCCGGCGCGCTGGTCCTCCAGCCATTCCTCCTTGGGACTGACGAGCCGGGGCGTGAGGCGGATCGTCCGCGAGGGCTCGCCCTGCCGGCTCTGCACCTCCAGGATGACCTCTGATCCCTCCTGTTTCTGCGCGACGATCCGGTCTCCCCGACGCAGCCCGGCCTTCGCGGCCGGCCCGCCCGCGAAGGGCCGGACGACGAAGCCGTTCGCCATGGCGAGCCCCACGCTCTCGGTTTTGGGATCGCGCTTGAGGAACGATTCAAAGATGGCCAGCAGGTCGTGATAGCCGGGGTCCCCGGGGATGTAGTACTGCGTGTGCGAGGTCTCCAGCTCCGCCAGGATGCGCCGGGTCTCGTCGCGAAACGCCGAGCGGTCCCGGATTCCGTCGGCATAGCCTTCATGTTTCTCCGCCCAGCGCGCGGCCTTTCCGGCATCCATGAACCGGTCGCGCACCAGTCCCACGACCTCGTTGCCGGTGATGGAGAAGTCCTGGGCGCCAAGGAGGAGGAGGAGAAGTGCGACGATTCCGTGCTGTGACATGGCCTGGGAGAGTATTACAATGGCCTCCGCCCATGATCCAGGTCGAGACCCGCGACGGCGTCACCTCCTTCCGCCCCGGCGATGAGCTGTCGGGCCGCGCATGGTGGCAGCTCGACCGGCAGCCGGACGAAGTCGTGGCGCGCCTCTTCTGGTACACCAAGGGCAAGGGGACCCAGGACGTGGTCGTGGTCCAGGAAGAGACCTTCCCGGTGCCGGCCCAGCAGGACGAGCGCAAGTTCAGCTTCCGCCTGCCGGAAGGGCCGTTCAGCTTCTCGGGCAGTCTGATCTCCCTGCTCTGGGCCGTCGAGGTCGTGGCTCTGCCCGGCGAGGAGGCAGGCCGCGTCGAGATCGTCGTCTCGCCGACGGGAGACGAGATCCGGGTCGCGCCGATGGAGGCGCCGGGCGCATGAGCTCCCTGACCGGGCGCAAGCGGTCCGGGGAGATGCCCTCCGGCTGCCTGGCGCTCTTCTTCCTGAGCTTCGCGGTCGTCGGCGGCGGCATCCTCTGGTTCCTGCTCCTCCGGCCCATGATGAAGGTCGTCGGCGCCCAGTCCTGGCCGCCGGTCCCCTGCACGGTCGTCGAAAGCCGCGTGGACCAGAGCAGCGGCGAGGACGGCTCCACCTACAGGCCCCTGGTCAATGCCGCCTATCATGTCGACGGCGTCGAGCACCGGTCCGCCACCTACGACTTCTCGGGCAGCGTCTACACCAGCGGCTACGACGGCAAGGCCGAGATCGTCGCCCGCTATCCCGTGGGCGCTCAGACGACCTGCTACGTCAACCCGGACGACACCTCCGAGGCCGTGATCTCGCGGGGGCTCTCGGGCAGCTACTTCTTCGGCCTCTTCGGGCTCATGTTCTTCCTGCCCGGAATCATCGGGGTGTTCTGGGTGCTGAGCGGCGGCCACAAGAGCGAGGTCTATGGCCCCCCGCCGTCCGTGAAGCTCGACCCCGGGGCCCCCTTCGGAGTGACCAACCCGCAGGGGGACGACGCCCACGGCGCCATCGAGCTCAAGCCCAGGGCCACCCCTCTGCGCAAGCTGGTCGGGCTGATCTTCGCGAGCCTCTTCTGGAACGGGATCGTCTGGACGATCGCCTGGTTCGCGGTGATCCGCACCCAGGAGCGCGAGGGCTGCGTCGTCGCCTTCCTCGCCCTCTTCGCGCTGATCGGGCTCGCCCTGATCTACTCGACCTTCCGGCAGGTCCTGGTGCTGTTCAACCCCCGGCCGCGGCTGACCCTGAGCCCGGGCAGCCTGAAGCTGGGAGAAGTGGCCTACCTCCAGTGGCGGCTCACCGGAGCCACGGGCGGAGCCCGCAGACTGCTGGTCACCTTGGAAGGGAAGGAAGAGGTCCGCTACCGCCGCGGCACCGACACCCACACCGAGATCAAGCCCTTCGCCACCCTCCCGATCGTGGACTCGATCGACTCCTACCAGATGCTCTCGGGCTCCACGAGCTTCGCCGTGCCGGCCGACACCCTGCCCACCTTCGCGTCGGAGAACAACAAGGTCATCTGGACGCTCAAGGCGCAGCTCGAGATCGCCAACTGGCCCGACTCGGATGAGGAGTTCGAGATCCTGGTCCGGCCGTGAGGGCCCGGGACAACCCCTTCGCCTCCGACCGGGTGGAGAGGTTGCGCTACCGCCTGCCCGAAGGGCTGACCTGGGATGAGCTGCTCGAGCGCCTCGCCGGCCTCCGCTTCCGCGCCGCGATCGTCGGACCCCATGGCCATGGCAAGACCACGCTTCTGGAAGAGCTCGCCCCCCGGCTGACCGCCCGAGGCTTCCGGGTCCGGACCGTCACGCTCCGGCAGGACGAACGCAGGGTGGACTGGCAGCGGTTCCGCAACCTGGGCGCGGATTGCGTCCTCTTCCTGGACGGCGCCGAGCTCCTCGGCCCCCTCGCCTGGCTCCGGGTGCGCCTCTCCTGCCGCCGTGCCGGAGGGCTGATCGTCACCTCTCACCGCCCCGGCCGTTTACCCACGTTGCTGGAGTGCAAGACCACGCCAGAGCTGCTGGCCGGCCTGGTGCGGGAGCTGACCGGCGAGGAGCTGGAGACAGGGGAACTGTTCGCCCGCCACGCCGGCAACCTGCGGTTGGCGTTCTGGGAAATGTACGACCGCTGCTGACTCGTCGGGAGCAGCGTCGGCGCCTGAAAACCGGTCCCGAGGCGCCGGAGGTCACTCCCTGCACATAGAATCGGAGCTCAGCGCATCCGAGGCCTCTTCAAGCGCGCCCAGGGTCTTGTCGAGCGCGCCGGATTGCATTTCTAAGCGTCCGGGGAGACTTCGAGCTCTTAGGATTGGAATTCCAGGCGTCCGAGGAGACTTCGAGCTCTTGGAATTGGAATTCCAGGCGTCTGAGGAGACTTCGAGCTCTTAGGATTGGAGTTCCAGGCGATCGAGGAGACTTCGAACGCTTAGGATTGGAATTCCAAGCGCCCGATTTGATTCCCGGCCCGTCAAACTCCAGTTTGACGGGCTCGAATTCGAATCCAGCGCGCTCGTTGTCATTTTTACCGAGCCGATTTTGAATTCCATCGCGCTCGTTTCAAGATCGAGCCCGTCAGATTGGAATTCAGCGAGCTCGATCTCTCTTCCAAGGCTTCAGATTGGAATTCTGAGCGCTCAAACTCTTCTCGATCGCGCTCGGCGGCATTTTGACGGGCTCGATGTCATCCTCGATGCGCTGTCTGTCATTTTGGGCGCTTCACAGCGAGCACGGCCGCGGAAACGACGCCTTCGCCGCCCCTCACCCTTTCCCGTTCAGTAAACGCCCTCCAGGATCCAGGGTCTTTCCTGGCATCGCGGCTTGTAACAAGAGCGAGGTCCATCGGAGGGAGGATCGACGTGTCCAATTCTCGGAGATTCGGGTTGAGCTTCTTGGGAGTCCTCTTGCTCGCCGCGGCCGTACCGCAGACGGCCTCAGCCCAGATGAGCGTGACGGGCACGGTGAGCCCGCGCCAGGTGAGCTACGTCGGCACCCTCGCCTACTCGGCGGCGGCGAGCGGCGGCGATCCAGCCACGACGCAATTCGCTTACTTTCGCCGCCGGCCGGGCGGCACATGGATCCCCAGCGTCAACTCCCCGAGCTGGCAGCCGGGAACCACCTTCACGTGGAGGCCGACCCTGTCCGACGTGGGGGTCTGGGAGACTTACGTCTGGGTCAAGGACGGCAACACTCCGGCCAGTCAGAACACCTATGGCTACGCCGCGGGCTACAACACGCAACCGATCGAGGTCTTCGGGCCGCCGACGCCGCCGGGTGCGACGGCGGTGAGCTGCGCCTACTCGTCGTCCGGCGAATGCTGGGCGACGGGAGATTTCACCGCCAGCGTCCCCCCGTCCACCGGCGGCCTCGGCAGCCTCAGCTACCAGATCTGCCGCAGCAACGACACGACAGGCTGGGGCGGCTGCGACGTGAACCTGACGCTCTCCGGCGGCACGTCCATCACGGTCTCGGGCAGCCACCTGCCGGCGGACGGCTACCGCCGTGCCTATTACTTCCTGTCCCATGACTCCGGGGGAGCCTCCAGCGGCTGGAACACGCCGCTCTATGTGCGGGTGGACCGCCATGCGCCCACGGTCGGCGCCACCAACGCCTCGGACACGGAGTGGTTCTCCAGCCGCACGGCCACGGTTGCGGCGAGCGACGCCGGCTCGGGCGTCCAGGGCGTCCGCTACAGTTGGAACGCCGCTCTCGACGCAGCCTGCACGACGGGTACGGCGACATCCCCGGGAGCGACCCTGACGGCTCCGGGCGGGGACAACACGCTGTATCTCTGCGCCAAGGACAACGTCTCCCGCGTGACGCAGTGGAGCGGCCGGTATCGCGTGACCGCCTCTTTGAGCCTGACATGCTCGGTCAGCCCGGTGCGGGAGAGCTACGTCCGCCCCTTCACCTGGACGGCCTCGGCGAGCGGCGGCATTCCGTCGACGACCCGGTTCGCGTTCTTCCGCCGCCGGCCCGGCGGCACCTGGGTTCCGGACGTGACCGTCCCGAACTGGCAGGCTGGCAACACCTACGGCTGGACGCCGAGCTCGACCGACGCGGGAGTCTGGGAGACCTACGTCTGGGTCAAGGACGGCAATACCCCGGCCAACCAGAACACCTATGGCTACGCCGCGGGCTGCAATCCGGGACCGATCGAGGTCGTGGGGAAGCCGACCCTGCCAGGTCCCACGACCGTGGCCTGCGCGTACGCGACCGGGGACGACTGCTGGGTGCCGGGGGACTTCACGATCAGCGTGAGCGCATCGACCGGCGGCATGGGGAGCCTCGTCTACCAGATCTGCCGCAGCGAGGACTCGACGGGCGGCTTCGCCGGCTGCCCGATCGCCATCACGATCGCCGGCGGCACGTCCTTCGCGGTCACAGGGACCCATCTGCCGTCCGACGGCTTCCGGCGCTCCTACTGGTTCCAGGCCAGGGACTCCGCGGGAGCCCTGAGCGGCTGGAACACGCCGCGCTACGTGCGGGTGGACCGCTACGAGCCCACGGTGAGCGCCTCCAACGCCTCGGACTCCTGGTTCCCGAGCCGCACGGCCACGGTTGCGGCGAGCGACGCCGGCTCAGGCCTCCAGGGCGTCCGCTACAGTTGGAACACCGCTCTCGACGCGGCCTGCACCACGGGCACGGCTATAACGACGGGCACGACGCTCACGGCGCCAGCCGGCGACAACACGCTGTATCTCTGCGCCAAGGACAACGTCTCCCGCGTGACGCAGTGGAGCGGCCGGTATCGCGTGGCCACCTCTCTGAGCCTGGCGTGCTCGGTCAGCCCGGCGCGGGAGAGCTACGTCCGCCCCTTCACCTGGACGGCCTCGGCGAGCGGCGGCATTCCGTCGACGACCCGGTTCGCGTTCTTCCGCCGCCGGCCCGGCGGCACCTGGGTTCCGGACGTGACCGTCCCGAACTGGCAGGCGGGCAACACCTACGCCTGGACGCCGAGCTCGACCGACGCGGGGGTCTGGGAGACCTACGTCTGGGTCAAGGACGGCAACACCCCGGCCAACCAGAACACCTATGGCTACGCCGCGGGCTGCAATCCGGGGCCGATCGAGGTTGTGGGAAAGCCGACCCTGCCCGGTCCCACGACCGTGGCCTGCGCGTACGCGACCGGGGACGACTGCTGGGTGACGGGGGACTTCACGATCAGCGTGGCCGCGTCGACCGGCGGCATGGGGAGCCTCGTCTACCAGATCTGCCGCAGCGAGGACTCGACGGGTGGCTTCGCCGGCTGCCCAGTCGCCATCACGATCGCCGGCGGCACGTCCTTCGCGGTCACAGGCACCCATCTGCCGTCCGACGGCTTCCGGCGCTCGTACTGGTTCCAGGCCAGGGACTCCGCGGGAGCCTTGAGCGGCTGGAACACGCCGCGCTACGTGCGGGTGGACCGCTACGAGCCCACGGTCAGCGCCTCCAACGCCTCGGATTCCTGGTTCCCGAGCCGCACGGCCACGGTTTCCGCGAGCGACGCCGGCTCGGGCCTCCAAGGAGTCCGCTACAGTTGGAACGCCGCCCTCGACGCGGCCTGCACCGCCGGTACGGCGACGGCGACAGGGGCGACGCTGACGGCGCCGGCCGGCGACAACCTGCTGTACCTCTGCGCCCGGGACAACGCCGGCCGGGTAGCGCAGTGGAGCGGCCGGTATCGCGTCGGGCAAGCCCCGGACTTCTCACTCGACCTCACGCCCGCCTCCGCCTCCATCGCGCGAGGCGGCCAGGCCCAGTTCACCATCTCCATCACCGCGGATCCCCGATTCACCGGCACCGCCGCCCTTAGCGTCTCCGGTCTCCCTGCGGCGGCCCACCACACCTTGCAGCCGGCCGCGATCGGAGCTGGCGAGACCGCCGCCCTCACCGTGACCACTACTGCCGCCACCCCGGAGGGCCTCTCCCAGATCACCGTCATGGCCGCAGGCGGCGGCCTGACACGCAGCGCCGCGGCTCAGCTCCGCGTGGGGAGCCCCCAGAAGCCGGTGCTCACCAGGGTCACCCCCAGCTCCTTCCACAACGGCGGGCGCATCCGCGTCACCGTGGAGGGCTCCTTCCTCTCCGGGGCGACGGTGTCGATCGCCGACGAGCAGACGAACCCCGACGATCCGGTGTCACGCGTCTTCCCCGACGCGCAGGTCGTCTCGATCAACCCTGAGGGCACCTCGATGGTTGTGGAAGTCGACGCCACCGACAAACGCATCATGGACTTCCACAACCTGGTGGTGGACAACGGCACGGACATCGAGGCGATCCCGGTCCGGGTGCTGCCGGGAGGGCCGCTGGTGGACGCCTGGACGCCTTCCCAGCCCCGGGTGGGCGGCCTCTACGCCCTGTCGATCGCCGGCCGCAACCTTGCAGGCACCACGCTCACGCCGAGCGTCGGCGGCCGCATCCGGCTGCACAGCATCGAGACCTCCGACATCGAGATCACCGCGCTGCTCGAGGTGTTGCCCAACGTGCCCGCCGGGTCCATGAAGCTCATCGTCGCGGACAGCCAGGGCCGCACGGTCGAGGTCCCGATCACCATCGTGATGTCCGAGGAACCCTCGCTCGTGAGCCGCAACCTCACCGCAAGCATCGACGGCGAGGAGCTCGACGCCAGCTCCTTCCAGAGGCCCGAGATCTGGTTCCAGGAGTTCACCATCCGCGATCCCGACAACACCGAGGTTCTGCCCGAGGGTCTGCGCATCCAGAGTATCGACCGCGAGGCCCTCGTCAAGCGCCTCGCCGAGCGCACCACCACCAGCCAGTCAATCTCCTGGGAGGCCTATATCCGCATCACCATCCACCTGGTGAATGTGCAGTGGCAGAAGGTGATCCTCTACGATCCCCTGACCGGCGCCATTGGCGACGACGTGCTGCAGGGGCTCAGCGTCGGCGAAGGCGTGCCGATTGGTGCCTTCGTGCTCTCCGCCTATCTCAAGTTGGACTTGATCGTCTACTTCCGGCTGACCGAAACCGGCTACACCTTCCCGCGCTTCTGCCTGGAGATCAGCTACGGCACTGAGATCACCGGCTTCGACGGCTTCGCGTACGAGGCCAGCTACTGCACCGGCCGCGGCTGGTCCAGTCCCGGCACAGGCTCGGTGTCGAACGGTGAGATCACCGGCGGTGATTGCGCCAGCGTGACGCCCATGAGCTTCGAGCACGGGATCGTCCGAGGGATCGTCGAACAGAACGCCTGCTGCTCGCAACCCATCGGGGTCGCGATGAGCGGCCACGCCTTCACAGGGCTCCCCTGGGCCAGGAGCTTCAACGTCAACAGCTCGCAGGCAGGGACGACGACCTCGGATCAGGCAACCTGTGAATGCCCGTGCGCGGCGGCAATCGACGGCACGCTACTCCAACCCGGCGGCCTGTCCATCGGCAACATCAAGGTCAAAAACATGTCGAGCGAGCCATGCACCTATCAGTACGAGGTCCGGCAGGCCTCCGGTGATACCCAGATGGAGCTCGCCAACTACTCTGGAACGCTGACCGTTGGCCCCCAACAGACCGTGGCCCAGCCGTTCACTGTCACGTTCCCACCCGGCCGGCCGGCTACCGACGTGGCGACCCTCGAGGTCGTGGTCCAGCAAACGAATCCCGAAGGCCGGCAGCTGGCCTGCCACGCCAGAAGCATCAGTTGTGTATACCCGGAAGGAGAGACTTCGACCTTCGAAAGTTGGTGGTCCGTGGAGCCTTCGGACTCCGCCCGATTCCTCGGCCACCTGACGCCTTCGAGCACGGACTTCAGCGGCCGCGCCGTGACTGAAGTCACACCTGGCAGCGGCAGTTTCGACACCTGCCACATCGAAGACAGCGTGTTCCCGAACTATGCCCAAGAAAACCTCACCGGCGCTATCTGGAACATCGTGGCCGGAAATGAGTATCACGAGGCCGACTTGATCGGGATGAAGTGCACGCCTCCACCCAACCAGCAATGCGACCTCGACTTTTACTATGAGGCGGTCGACAGGACGCCCTGCTCGATGGGTACCACGCAGACGATGCAGATGAGCTGCGGCCCCATGGACAAAGGGTCGCCCATCATCCCTTACGCGCACAACACCATCCGGTTCGACGTCACTGCGGACGGGACGTGCATCACGCGCGACGATGCCATGAGCCCCATCCACTGAGAGGTGACCGTCATGAGCTCAGCGAAAGGAAAGACGATGACTTCCAAGGCTTCCGCGCATTGCGCCGGACGCTCCCGATGGGCGTTCCTGATCCTGCCCGCCGTTCTCTGGGCCACTGCGGCCTCAGGTCAGGCGGCCGAGGCCGACGTCCCCCGCCTCGCCATTTCGGTCAACACCCACCGGCCACTCGCCGCCCTTGCCACCGAACTCGAGAAGCGCTACCAGGTCGTGGTCACCTACGAGGAAGGTCCTTGGGTGGCTGCCGCGGATGTTGAGGAGGTCCGGCGCGTCGTCGCCAAGTCCAGCAGTCCGGGCAAGGCCGCTCCACCCGTACGCGTGATGGCGCCGCGCAAAGCGGCGGTCTCCTTCGAGTACGCCCTCGACCCGGTCAGAGGGCGCCCAACCGACTATGCGGACCTCCTGTCCGCTCTGCTCCTCCAGTACGAAACGGCAGGCGCCCCGGGGAAGTTTCGCTTCGAGGGGAGCAACGGGATCTATCACCTGATCCCGTCTCGCCTGGAGAACGCGAAGGGTCACTTGGCGGACGCTTCGCCCGTTTTCTCCACCCCGGTGCGGCTGGCCGACCAGGAGCGGACCGTGGACGACACGCTGGACGAGATCGTCGCCCAGCTCAACGAGTCTTCGCCCGTGAAGGTAGGGTGGGGCTTCGTGCCACTCAACCTCTTCGTCCAGACCCGCATCCGGCTGGCCGCAGACGGTGTGCCGGCGCGGGATGTGATGCACCAGATCCTCGAGCTGCTGCCTCGCCGCGTCACCTGGCGCCTCAACTACGATCCCACCACCAATCGCTACTACCTGAGCTTTCTGCCTCTGCTCGGCGGTCGTTGAAGCGGGCGCGGCTGCCTGTGTTGAAGTACCATGGAGAGCAGAGCATCTACCAGCGTCAGGGGAACTGACCCTATGCCAGATTACTTCAGCAACAACGCGGAGTTACTTGCAACCTATGCAACGATAGTCAAGGACGCCGCGACTGCCGTTGCAATCCTGGTGGGCGGGATCTGGGCCATCATCAAATTCAAGTTGTTCAGGCAATTTCGTCAGGTAGAGCAGACTGTCAAGATAGGAATGCAGCTGCGGCATGTCTGGCTTCCTGAGCGTTTGGCCCTGTATGTCACCGTCGAGGTGGAGAACATCGGCTTGACCGAAATCAAGCTCCATTCCTCTTCGCTAGGAGTCCAGTGGCTCCTGGGTGAGGCGCAATATTCAGAGGAATGCAGGAGAGAGAAACTGTGCGACACTGCTTCCACAGACTACCTGATCGACAAGGGTGAGGCCGCCACTTTCACTTTCGCCTGTGAGGTGCCGCTGGCCTCAAGTGACAGGGTGCCGACTGCCTGTCATTTGCATTTCCGGCTTTTGTCCGAGCGCCGCGTCAAGGGTGGGGAGCGTCTCTCTTGGGCGCGGGAGCAGCTGCACGTGCTTGCGAGCAGCCCGGATTAAGCCAGGAACCGGTCCATCACCTCGAAGTATCTCTCCGGCTGCAACAGCGCCGTGGCGTGGCCGCTGCCGGTGAAGACGTGCGACTCGGCCCCGGGGTACATGGCCTTCATGGCCTCCCGGGCCGGCTCGGGGGTGACCGGGTCGTCGTCGGACATCAGGAGCAGGATCTTTCCGGGCCAGCCGTCCAGGTCTCCGGGATGGAGCTGTTCGTTCCCCAGAAAGTCCGCCGCCCGGCGGTAGAGGGCGAGGAGCCCGGCCTTGGTGGCGCTTCCCGCGACCTCCATGGTGTAGGCGCGGAACTCGTCCGCTTCCGGCGTGTGGGGAAGGAGCCCCGCCAGCCTCTTCTTGTAGATCCAGCGCAGCAGCCCCTCCGGCAGCCACTCGATGAGCTTGACGCCCTTCTTCAGCGCGGGGACGCGCGACGGGTCGGGGAGAGCGGTGTGCGAGAGGATCAGCCGCTCGGTGCGCTCCGGGTGCCGCCGCACGAAAGCCTGCGCCACCATGCCGCCATACGAGCCTCCCGAGACCGCCGCCGTCCGAATGCCTTCGTGGTCCAGGATGCCGGCGATGCCGTCCACCAGCTCGGCCATGGTGGAGACCGGCGCGTAGGTCGGCGCGATCACGCGAAAGCGGTCCTCGAAGTGGGGGAGGGTGATCCACGTGGAGTCCGCCACGGCGAGCGCTCCCGGCAGGAGCAGCAGCGCCCGCTCTCCTTCCGGGCGAGATGGACCGGCCGCGATGTACTCCCACTCCTGCCCTGAGATGACGGCGCGCTTGAGCGGGTGATCCTCGCGGAACTTCCGCACGCGGTCCATCACAGTCCCTTCACCTGGCGGTGGCGGAAGCAGCCCGTCAGGTGGTCGTTGACCATCCCGACGGCCTGCATGAACGCGTAGCAGATGGTCGGCCCCACGAAGTTGAAGCCGCGGCGCTTGAGCTCCTTGCTCATGGCCTTGGACTCCGGCGTCTCCGGCTGGATCTCGCCGCGCTCCTTCCAGCGGTTCTGCCTGGGCTTGCCGCCTACGAAGTCCCAGAGGAAGCGGTCGAAGCTTTCGATTTCCAGGAAAGCCTGGGCGTTGCGCACCGCGGCGTCGACCTTGGCGCGGTTGCGGATGATCCCCTCGTCCAGGAGCAGCGCGGCCTTCTTGCGCTCCGTGTAGCGCGCGATGCGCTCGGGATCGAAGCCGTCGAAGGCGCGGCGGTAGCCTTCGCGGCGGCGCAGGATGGTGATCCAGGAGAGCCCCGCCTGCGCGCCTTCCAGGATCAGCATCTCGAACAGCCTGCGGTCGTCGTGCACCGGTACGCCCCACTCCTCGTCGTGGTACGCCACGTAGAGGGGATCGTCTCCGGCCCACCAGCAGCGGGTCGCTTTTGCCATGGAGCCTCCTTGCCAGGACCTCAATTTTTATCATGCCTTGACAGTCACGGCTGGACTCCAATAGGCTAAAGGCTTCCCGTTAGTTAGTAACCTTTGCGGTCGGGATCTGCTCCTCGGTGCTCTCTCCCGCCCGTCCGAACGTCGCTGTCGGTCAAGGAGAGAGTCGCCGAAAATGTGCTTCTTGTCTGAGCTTTATTTGCTCATCCGCCACTCGCGGAAAGAGGAGCTTTGAACCGGCTGGCAAGCGCCGCGGCGCTCTTGCTGGGCCTTCTGGCGGCGGGCACCGGCTGGGGCGCAGAAGCGGGCCCCATCACCTCCGGAGCCCTGAAGATCCAGGGCAACCGCCTGACGATCTACTCCGACGACCTCACCACCGACGCGGACCAGACGGTGAGCGTCGGCGAACGGGCGCGAGTGCGCACCTGCTTCGGCGGCTCTGACGCTCCCTGCGGCTCCGTGTTCCCGGGCGACCCGCGCGTCGCCGGCCTGCTGGTGCGGGCCGAGCTGCGCGGACCCGAGGTGCCGACACCGATCGTCCTCGAGACCGTACCGGGCGGCACGTTCATCCTTCCCGGATTCCAACAGGAAGGCGACTATCGGCTGGAGAACATCCGGCTCATCGAAGAGGCCAGTGGCCAGGTGCTGGCCACCGCTGAGCCCTCGCTGGCGATCCTGCATGTCCGCGAGATCCTCCTCGCCTCCGCCTCTGTGCGCACGCTGTCGCTGGAGGAGCTGCGCGCCCGCGGTATCACCTTTACCGCGGAGAATTTCCAGGCCTTCAACTTTGCGGTTGGCTTCGCGTTTGGCGACGAGATCATAGAGATCGAGCTGCCGATCGTCTACTCGGGCTATGGCACCGTGCAGCCGCTCGACAAGCCGCGGGTGAACCTGGACGGCCTCCCTGCGAACATTGTGCACGAGGTCAAGCGGTGGCAGCCGCCGAACATCGTGCCGTTCAAGCTGGAGCAGCCCGAGACCGAGAGCCTTCGCGCCGACGAGGAGGAGGACGAGGCGCTCCACCTGCCGCTGTTCGGCGCCATCGTGCTCCCCGGCACGGTGTCGTACCTGAACCAGTTCTTCGAGGCCAGGCTGATCGTGGCCAACGGCGCCCCGATCGGCTCCAATGCCAACCTGGAGGACATTCAGGTCAGCCTGCGCCTGCCGGCCTTCAACGTGCTGCGCATCGCCGCCAGCCAGCCGTCGGTCGCGCCGGGCCAGAGCGTGCCCGTGGTCAGCGGCTCCGGCTCGCGCGTGCTCTTCCCGGGACAGCAGGGGAGCGCCGCGTGGACCGTCGAGGGGCTCGCCGCCGGCACCCACACGCTGCAGATGGACATCACGGCCAGCCTGGAGCGCCCGGGCCGCGATCCGTTCCCGCTGCTCAGCCGCATCCAGGCCGCGATCGAGGTGGTCGACGCCCGCTTCAACCTCACCTTCAGCCATCCGGACGTGGTGCGCGAGGGCGAGGAGTACACGCTGTTCGTGACCGTCACCAACCTGTCGCGCGCCGCCCAGAACCTGATCAGCGTGGACCTCGACGAGGCCCACATGACCGGCGCTCACCGCGCCGATCCCGCGGACAACCTGAAGCGCACGATCCAGACGCTCGCGCCGGGCCAGGCCGAGACCCTGGAATACCGCCTCGTCGCGGAGCTCGACGGCAAGTGCGTGGCCACCACGTTCCAATCGACCTCGTCCGCGGGCCAGGGCACCATCCGCCTGCGCACCGGCGTCGGCGAGCTGGGCATCCCGCTGTCGCCCGCCACCCTGGTGCTCCCCCGCTTCAGCGAGCGGCTGAAGAAGCCTTATCTGCCGGACGACGAGCTGCACCGCGCCCACACGCGCTTCCTCGGCCTCGCCTACAGCCTCGCGGTCGCTCCCGCCGCCATGACGCCCGCCGGACTGCCGCGGGTGATCAAGAGCGACGTCGAGCGCCGCGCCATCGATTTCGCCCACGCCGGCATGCGCACCTTCCTGCAGGAGCCGCTGCTGGAGTCGCTGGAGGTGCTCACCCTCGACTATCTCGGCAACCGGCATCCGCTCGCCGAGATCGACGAGCTGCGCCGCAGCCTCGGCAAGGGGCTCGCGGTGAGCACCGAGCTCGCCAAGGTGATCCGCGCGCAGCAGGCGCAGCGTGGCTTCGACGCCGAGGAGCTGTTCGACCACTTCGCCGAAACGACGACCTACACCGGCCCCTATGTGGCCGCCATGCTCGTGCCCGACGCCGGGGACACGCTGGAGCTGGAGGTCCAGGGGAGCTATCAGGGCGCGTTCGGCATCCTGCGCGGCGCGGCCGGCGAAGCCGGAATCTCGCGCACTCTTGCCTTCGGCGAAATTCTGCCCGTGCGGCGCACCGCCGGCTCGACCGACACCGTGCCCTTCGCTCTGGTTGGTCACGTCGTGCTCGGCCAGGAGCTGCAGGTGGTGGTGAGCAACCCTGGCGCGTCCGCGGCTCGCGGCACGCTGCTGCTGATCGTTCCGGGCTCCGACGGCACCGAGGACGTGCGCTACGAGATGTCCGGGCTCGACGTGCCGCCGGGCGGCGCCGTGGCGGTGCGGATCGGCTCCGCGATCGACGACCCGCGGCCCGTGGACCTGGCGACGAACGCGCCGGCCGCCGGCTCCGTGTCGGCCGATGACGTGCAGCGCCCGCCGTTCCGCCTGATCGGCGCCGTCCAGGACTTCCGCATCAAGGAGGAGGGGCCGGACGACTACGGCAACATGATCCGGCCGAACCGCTACGGCAACGGTCTGCTCTACCTGTTCAACCGGCCGCCCGCCAAGGACGGCGCCGAGGACCCGGACAGCTACCGCATCCGCTCGACCTTCCAGGGGCTGGACACGGCCGGGCAGCCGGCTTCGGGCACTTCCGAGAAGGTCGGCACCGGCGCCTGGCTGCAGGACGACGGCCGCACGGTCTCCGTGCGTTACGCGACCCCGCTCTCCGCGCTGATCAACCCGGCGACGGGCCAGCCGCTGCTCGCGCATCAGCACCTGCTCGACACCGGCGCTCTGCGCGACGCCTGGGGCGAGGCCCTGGGCGGTACGCCGCCCGCTCCGACGGTGGAGATCCTGCCCGACCACGTCGGCGGCCTGGTCGGAGGCCGGGTGGTGCGCGGCACGGGCGAGCCCGTGGCCGGCGCCACGGTGCAGCTCATCCGTCCCATCAAGTGGGAAACGATGATGGACACGGTGATCAAGCTCGACTTCCTAGGCGAGGTCATCACCGGCGCGGACGGCACCTTCTTCTTCGACTTCATCGAGATCCCGTCCTGGGACCGGCAGGTGGAGCCGAGCTTCCTCCTGCGCGCCGTCATCCCGGCCGGCGACGATCCCGAGCTGGAGCCGGCGGAGCGGCAGGAGGTGGGGAGCACGATCCGCCTCCAGAACCGGATGGCGCGGATCAACATCGCCCTGCTCGGCCGCGGCACGCTCAAGGGCCAGGCCCTGTATGCCGACAACTTCACGCCGGTGACGCAAGGCACGGTCCGCGCCGCGAGCACGCTGTTCAACGAGGAGAAGACGGTCGAGCTCGCCGCGGACGGCACGTTCACCGTGCCGGGCATGCCGGTCGGGCCGAACACGCTCGTGGTCAAGGACAGGGACGGCCGGGTGGGCTACGCCACGGTCGGCATCGACCGCGCCGGCTCGACGACCGAGGCGCTGGTCGAGGTGCCGCGATTCATTCCGGGCAAGGGCTCGGTCGCGGGCAAGGTGGTCGGCGCGACCACCGGCGATGTGATCGCGGGTGCGCGCGTCGCCGTCTACTCCAAGGGTGCGCAGCTCGACGTCCAGGAGACCGACGACTTCGGCCGCTTCCGTTTCGACGGCGTGCCCGAAGGGCAGGTCTCGCTGCAGGCCGCCAACTGGGCGGTCTCGCGCGTCGCCGTCTTCACCGACCTGACGCTCGCGGCCGGCGAGGTCAAGGAGATGACGCTGCGCCTGCCCCAGGGCGCGAGCCGCGCGGTGGCCGGCTCGGTCTTCTTCCACGACCCGGTCACCAACACCAACGTGCCGGTGCAGGGCGCGGTCGCGTTCATCGAAGGCCCCGGCGTCTTCGCCTATACAGACGCCTTCGGCCGCTACCGCATCGAGGGCGTGCCGGTGCAGGGGGCGGGCGAGTCCTATTCGGTCAAGGCGATCGACTTCAACCGCAAGCTGGAGGGGCGCGTCGGCCTGCCGCCGGTCCTGGACGTGTCGCCCGACGTGATCGATGCCCAGAGCATCGTGCTGCAGCAGATGAACGGCGGCATCGACGGCGTGGTGCTCGATCCGCTCGGCCGGCCGCTCGCCGGCGCCGAGGTCGTACTCTTCCCGTACGGCACCACCACGTCGGGACCCAACGGCGGCTTCAGCTTCTCCAACGTGCCGCTCGGCGGCCACTCGGTGGTGGCGCACATGGGCGACGGCCTGCAGGCGGGCCGCGTCGGCTGGTTCGGCGACGCGGGGACCTCGGTCGCCTATGGCGGGCACCGGCCGTTCGTGCAGGTGCGGATGCGCGGCGCGGGTGTGGTCAACATCCTGACCCGCACCCAGAGCTCGACCGGCGTGCTCACGCCGATCTACTACAAGCCCACCTGGTACAGCGCGGTGGAGTACCGCATCCGCGTCAAGGGCGCCTACACCGAGACCAGCACCGATCCCAACGGCAACCTGCAGATCGTCCTGCCCGTGGGCCCGTACGAGATCGTCGCCTACAACCCGTTCCACGGCATGCACACGATCGGCGGCACGATCGACTATGCCGGGCAGATCGTGGACCACGAGGTGGTGTTCGAGAACGCGGCCACGGTGAGCGGGCAGGTGGTCAACGTGGACGGCGTGACCCCGGTGCCCGGCATCGAGGTGGTGATGGAGGCGGCCGGGCTCAAGGGGCAGAAGCAGCGCACCGACCCGCAGGGCAACTTCCGCTTCGAGCTGGTGCCCATGGGCCGCGTCACGGTCACGGCGCAGGGGCTCGCGGGGTCGGTCGAGCGCGTCGGCCGTACGCTCGGCTACGTCGGCACCGCCGGCCAGGAGCTCGAGCTGGTCGTGCAGATGAAGGCGCAGGGCACGGTCACCGGCCGCATCGTGGACGTCTTCAACGGTGCCGAGCGCCCGCTCGCGAACGCCCATTACTACCTGATGGAGGACACGTTCCCCTTCCGCCGCATCCCGGAGGAGGGCTGGCGCGTCGCCGACGCGCAGGGCCGCTACCAGGTGCCGCACGTGTACGCGGGCGGCGTCACGGTGGTGGCTCGCGACAGCGGCCAGGTCAGCCGCCAGGGCTCGGCGCGCTCAACCCTGACCGGCGACTGGCAGGTGCTGGAGATGCCGGTGATCGCCATGGTGACCAACGTCGGCTCCATGCAGGTCACGGTGCGCGACCCCGTATCCGGCGGCCCGGTCGCCGACGCGCAGGTGCGGCTGTCGAACAGCGACATGACGGTCACCGGGCCGGACGGCATCGCCTTCTTCGACGCGCTGCCGCTCGGCACCTACACGGTCTATGCGTTCTACGCCCCCTCCGGGCAGAGCGGCCGGCTGACCAGCGTGGCCCTGACGTCGGCGGGGCAGAAAGTCTTCCGCACGGTCTACCTCGACCAGCGCGGCGAGGTGCGCGGCACCCTCTGGGACGACGCGGCCAAGACCACGCCCATGCCCGGCGGCGTCGTCCGCCTCACGGGGGAAACGGCGGGCGGCCGGGTGACGGCGCTCGCCACCACCAGCTCCCAGGCCGACAAGCTCGGCAAGTTCGAGCTCCTCGGCATTCCCGAGGGGAGCTTCCAACTGGAAGCCGCGGCCCCCACGTCGCCGCGCCGCGCCTTCGCCAGCGCCGCGCTCACCGCCACCTCGCCCATCGTCGTCATCGACATGGTGCTCGAGCCCGCGGGAGACCTCTACTTCCGGCTGTTCGAGAAGCTCAAGGCCGGCACCACCGCGGTCAACCTGAGCGGCGGCCTGTTCAGCCTGCGCCTGACGCAGCAGGGTTATGACTACGCGCAGCTCGCGCCCGACGGGAGCACGGACAAGTTCAAGTTCCCCGGCGTGCTGCTATCGCGCTCCGGCAATCTCGGCGCCGAGGAGCTGACCGGCGAGCGGCGCACGGGCGGCGCTTCGTTCTCCAACTTCACGTCGCCGGCGCCAGTCGGCGGCGCGGGCACGTCGTCCGACCCCTACCGCGTGGTGCTTTCGCCCAAGGGCACGGTGCGGATCTTCGTGCGCGACGGCGCGGGCAAGGCCGCTCCGGGCGCCAACGTCACGCTCTACACGTCGCACGGACAGTTCCCCTCGGTCACGGGCGCGGACGGCAGCGTCAGCTTCGCCGCGGTGCCGAGCGGCGGGCTCTCCGCCACCGCCACGTCTCTCAGCAGCGGCACGGGCGGCAGCGCCTCGGCGACCCTGACTTTCGACGACGAGCTGGTGGAGATGAACATCGCCCTCGCGCCGGCCGTGTCCGCGCGCGGCGTGATCTACCTGCCGGTGCCCAACGACAACTGGAGCGGCGATCCGGCGCAGCTCGTGCCCGCGCCGGGCATCATCGTCGAAATCCGCGACTCCAAGAACAAGACGCAGCTCGTGCTCACCGACGAGCAGGGGAGCTACCGCTTCGGCGCGCTGCCCACCGGCGGCTACACGGTCACGGCGCGCAACAACAACGGCGACCAGCTCGCCACCCGCGGCGGCGCCCTGGTCGGCCCGGACGGCAACGAGAACGTGATCCCGGCTCTGATCCTCGACGCCTCGCCGCCGCGCCTGCTCACCATCGCGCCGCCCCCGGGCTACGAAGGCGTGTCGCGCACCGCGGCCGTCGAGCTGGTCTTCTCCGAGCCGCTCCATTCCTCCGTGCTGCCGGTCAACCATGGCAACCCCGCGCCTTACTTCTCGCTGCGCTCGGCCTCGGGCAACTGGGCCCAGGGCGCCTGGAATTCGTCGCTCGACGCCGACGGGCGGCAGGTGGTGCGCTTCGTGCCGTCGGCGCCCTATGAGAATTTCACGATCTACAGCCTGAACGTGCTGGGCGGCTCCGGCGGCGTGCGTGACCGCATGCTCCGGCCGCTGACCGCGTCGGGCAACGTCGGCTCCAACTTCAAGACCTCGGACGGCGTGGGGCCGGCCGTGATCCGCACCGAGCCCGACCTGGCGCGGCCGGTGGATCCCGCGGCGCCGGTGCGCTTCGACTTCAGCGAAGCGCTCAAGGCGACCGACGAGCAGCTCGACGGCGACCTCTCGGGCGACGCCTTGGAGCTCTACTGGCAGAGAGACGTCGGATCGGGTCCCGAGTGGCGGCGGCTGCCGGTCGCGACCTTCCTGACGCGCAGCAACTTCTCGCTCGCCATGCAAGCGATCGAGGGAGTGAGCCTGCAGGGCGACACGCTGCAGCGCAAGGTCGTGATCCTCGGCCTGGAGGACTCCTACGGCAACGTCATGCCGCGCTACGAGAGCACGTTCCGCATCTACGACGAGCGGG
>DASUNJ010000067.1:0-2986 GCA_036277235.1 Thermoanaerobaculia bacterium
AAGGGCGGCGTGGAGGACGCCCTTTCTGGAGGGAAGGACCTGACACGGACGGGCACGGGACCAAGTCGCACGACAGGGAAGCACAACGCCCCCGTGCGACAGCTCGAGGTATCCGGGTATACGACTGAGCCCCCTATGGGCTTCGGCCGAGACCGAAGGCGGTGGGACAGCGCGGCTTGCAAGAGAGCGCTGGCCTCTCTACGCTAGCGGACTAGTGTGCTTTTCCTGAATGAGGGTTCGTATTGAGCGTCTCGGTTGATCTCTGGCCGCATCGGCTCTTCTGGATGGGCGATCCGCGGGCGGTGGCGTTTTTCAGTGTGAAGGTGCCGAGGGATGAGCCGGGCCCCTGGCTGGGCAGGATGGCTTGGCGCGCATGGCGGCAACGCGCGATTTCGACGGAGCGGCTCGACCGGTGGCTCCGGAACAACAAGCCGCACCTCCACCGGGATGCCTACGCTTCCATCAACCGCTTCTATGGTTGGAGGCGCGGCCAGGAGTACGTCGTCCGCCTGGGCGCGATCTTTGTGGACATTGACTGCGGGCGGAACGATTTCGACTACTCGGCCGAGGGGGCTGCGGAAGCTCTCCGCGAACTCGTGCAGGCCGGCGGGCTGGCGCAGCCTTCGATGCTGCAGTTCTCCGGCCGGGGCTTGTGGGCCTTCTGGCTTCTCCGGGACGAACGGGACCCGAGCACGACGCCGTTCGCCAACGCCGACAATCGGGAGCTGTGGACGTTGCTCCAGCAACGGACGGCGGACACCATCGCGATGGAAATTCCAGAGCTGAGGCTCGATCGGACGGCGGGTGAATTCACGCGGGTGACCCGGCTGCATGGGAGCCTGAATTCCGCGGCCGATCGGCAGGTGCGCTATGAGCTGCTCCCCGGTCCGGGTGGCGAGCCGATCCGCTACAGCCTGGAGGAGCTGGCTGGCTTTTATGGCCTGCGCCGTCCTGCACGGCAGCCTTTCGACGAGTCGGAGGAGGACCGGCTCGACGTGGAGCTCGAGGCGCACCGCAGGCGGGAGGATGAACGGGACGAGGAGCGCCGGCGGCGGCAGGCCTCACGGGTCGGGGTCGATCCGCGGCTGTCGGAGCTGGGACGGCAGGGGCATGTGAAGCTCTGGCGAAATCGCCTGCGGTTCCTCGACCGGGTGCGGGTCGAGGTCCATGGCGGGGTGATTCCCCACGGCCGCCGCTACAACATGCTCTCGGCCTATGCCTACTGCTATGCGAAGCTGACGCGGGATCTTTCGGAGCTGGCGGGGAAGGTGGCGACGATCGGCCGCCAGCTCTGCGAGCAGCCGGCGGAGGACCCGATGACGGACGCCGAGCTGCGGGGGATCACGGAGCACGCGGTGGGATGGGCTCGGAACGGGTCCAAGATCACGAATCGAAAGCTCGCGGAATTTGCGGGCCTCGATCCGGTGGCGGACCGGGAGCGGATCGAGCGGCTCGGCTTGAACCTCTCGACTGGACCGAAGGGCCGGAACGAGCGCATGCGGGAGCGGCGCGAGCTGGTGCGGGAGATCCTCCAGGCGGTGCTCGATCGCGGCGAAGAACCGCCGAGCGTTCGGAAGCTCGCGCAGATGCTCACGGATCAGGGCTGCGCCACCGGGCGATCGACCGCGTATACGCTCCTGGGGGAGCTTTGGGCCGAGCTCCGGCCCGGGGAAGGGCTCGGGGACGGGCCGGTTTTGGCCTTGGAGTAGCGCCCGGAGGCGCCTTGCTGTTCGCGAGAAGACACATTTTTTCGCCAGGCGCGCACGGCCACACAGGCCCTAAAACGGGCCGTAAGGTCGCTATCGCGACGCCCGCCCCCCTCTTAAGGCCAGAAGTTGGACAGTTGAGCCCTCACCCCCGGCCCCTCTCCCGCGAGCGGGAGGGTGAAGGGCGATGGACACGGACTGGCACGGACGAACGGACTGGCACGGACGAACACGGACAGGCACGAACATTGGACCACACGGCCGCGGGCAAGCTCTCCACCTTTCGCATCCTGGTAGGAGCCGCGCCCAAGGCAGCCCCGAGGCCGCCTCCCTTTCCGAGAAACCCGGCGCCCACGCCAGGTTTCCTCCCGCCTTGTCCCCAGGCCGCCGCCGGTCGGATCAAAGGGGGGCAGGGACGGGCCGAAAGGGCGCACTCCAGTTCGCCCTTTTGATCGGAAAGGGCGCACTCTGCTTCGCCCTTTCGGGTGCGGACTACGCGAAGTTGACGCGGGATCTTTCGGAGATCGCGGGGAAGGCGGCGACGATCGGCCGCAAGTTCTGCGAACAGCCGGCGGAGGACCGGATCACGGACGCCGAGCTGCGGGGGATCACGGAGCATGCCCTGGAATGGGCGCGGGGCGGGCACAAGATCACGAATCGGAAGCTCGCGGCCTTGCGGGCCTCGCGAACAAGCGCGAGCCCATCGTCTACGGGTGCGCCAAGCAGCGCTGAAGTCGGGGACGGTCGAATGGCCGCTCGTGGATGCGGCCTTGCACGATCAGGACCTCGGCGGCGAAGGACCAGGCGAGTGGAGGTCGTCCTGAATCGGCGGAGGGATAGAGGGTGGGCCGTCGAGGAGTAGATGGAACTGCGTCTGCCCGGCCGTGCTTCCCCTATCCAAGAGATGATAGAGGACGTCGATGAGGATGTCATGAACCACGAGGGCCTCGGAGATCGGATCGGAAGCCGAAGCGGCGACCGCTGCGGCGCGAGCCGAGGGGCCGGCCTACAGAAGTAGGTGCTTGGAGACCCTCACCCCCGGTCACCCGGCCTCTCTCCAGCGAGTGGAAGAAAGGTGGACGGCTCGCTGAACCTTCCTCCCCTCTCCCATCGCACGACCGGCCGACCGGGAGTAGGGGAACATCGGGGAAATTGCGGACGAACTCACCGTGAGTGCGGCAACCGGCGGAGACTAGCCCAACTTCGTCGGTTTCCTGGGGAAATCCAGGAGATTCGGGGGTTTGGCCAGGCTTTTCGTCACTACCCTAGGGGTCCGCCTC
>DASUNJ010000068.1:0-5468 GCA_036277235.1 Thermoanaerobaculia bacterium
TCCCGGGTTGGACGGGAAAGCGGTTGCCGTTGCTCAAGGCTTAGCCGCCGGGATCGTTTTCGGGACTTCGTGTGTCTAAGGAGATGCGGGGTCCCAACAACGGGACCGCCTCGTTCAGGGGGAGGTTCCTCCATGTCCCGAGCCGTCACGCTCCTCGGCCTGCTCTTTCTCGCCCTCGTGGGCCCTGTCGCGGAAACAACTTCCGTGGATGCGGCAGCTCCCGAGCCGTCCGCTCCGATCCGCCTCACCGCCTCCGATGGCACCGGCCTCACCCTCGTGGCCCTGGAGGCGAACGGCGTCCTCGAGCCGCCTCTCGCCTTCACCGAGCTGCACCTGACCTTCGAGAATCCCCGCGACCAGGTGATCGAGGGCCGCTTCCAGATCTCCCTGCCGCCCGGCGCGGCCCTTTCCCGCTTCGCCATGAAGATCGGCGACGCCTGGCAGGAGGGCGAGGTGGTGGAGACCCAGCGCGCCCGCGTGGTCTATGAGGAGTTCCTCCACCGCAGGCAGGACCCGGCGCTGCTCGAGCAGGAGGCCGGCAACGAGTTCTCGGCCCGCGTCTTCCCAATCCCGGCCCGCGGACGCAAGGAGCTGATCGTCTCGTACTCCCACGCCCTCACGCGGGCGGACGAGCCCTACGTCCTCCCCCTTCTCGGGCTTTCGGATGTCGGCCGGCTCGACGTGCGGGTGCTCCTCGGCGAGCGCCCGGCTTCCGGAACTGCGAGCAACCTCGGGGGTGAGGTCAGCGACCGCCGCATGGTCGAGCTGCACAAGCGGGACTGGACCCCCGACCGCGACCTCGTGATCGGCCAGGACCAGGTGGCGAGCCGGACGGGTCTGCGGCATGGCAACCTCGCGGTCGTGCGCGTCTCGGCACCGGTCCCGAGCGTGCCGCAGGAGATCTCCGGCCTCTACGTGCTCGTCGATTCGAGCGCCTCCCGCGCCCTGGGCTACTCCGCCCAGGTGCGCCGGCTCGGCGAGCTGATCGCCGGCCTGCGCAGCCGGTCGATCCCGGTGGGCATCGCCGCCTTCGACCAAGAGGTCGTGCCGATCTACGAGGGCACGGCGGGCGGGTACGGCCCGGCGGAGGAGCGGCGCCTCGGCGACCGCCGGCCGCTGGGCGCCTCCGACCTCAACCAGGCGCTCTCCTGGCTCGGGGAGCGGCTGTCGAAGAGCGGCGGCGAGCATCCGCGGGTCCTGCTGATCACCGACGGCGTGGCCACGGCGGGCGAGACCGAGACGCGGGCGCTCAAGGCCGCGGTGCGCGCGCTCGGAGCCCACGGGGTCGAGCGGCTGGACGTGCTGGCCTTCGGGGGCCTGCGCGACGAGGCGGTGCTGCGTGAGCTGACCACCGGCAACCTGCCGCACGACGGCCAGCGCCTCGACGGCGCCGCGCCTCTCTCCGAGATCGCCCGCCGGCTGACCCTCGCCTGCCGCTCCGGGATCCCGGTGGCGGTCGAGGGCGCGGCCTGGGTCTGGCCCGAGACCCTCGACGGCGTCCAGCCCGGCGACGAGACCCTGGTCTATGCCGATCTGCCGGCGGGCCGGCCGTTGCGCCTCACCCTGGGCGGCAAGCCGGCGGCGCTCGGCGAGCCGGCATCCTCCGAGCGGCACCTGCTCGAACGCGCCTGGGCGCAGGCCCGCATCGAGCGCCTCCTCCACCTGCGCGAATCCGATCTCGGAAACGACCCCGACATGCGCCGGGCGCTCATGCTCCAGGTGGTCGAGGTGAGCGTCCGGCACCGGGTGCTGAGCCCGTTCACCTCCATGCTGGTGCTCGAGACCGAGCACGACTATGCGCGCTTCGGGCTCGACCGGCGCGCCCTTGCCGACATCCTGACCGTCGGCGCGGGAGGGCTGGACGTGCTCGCCCGCACGCGGCCTGTCCCGATGCCGCAAACCGGCGTCGTGGCGCAGGCCCCGAAGCCGGCGGAGTCCGAGGCCAGGGACCCCTGGGCGATCCTGCGGAGCACGCCGGGAGTGCTGGAAGACCGCATCAACGTGGGCGGCAACGAGAGCGGCCAGCAGTCCAACTTCGTCGGCCCGGACGACGCCGTGGAAGAAGGCGTCGAGGGCGGCGTCGAAGGGGGAGTGGCCGGCGGTGTGGCGGGCGGCGTGGTCGGCGGCCTTCCCAGCGGCGTGGCGCCGGTGGAAGTGCCGGAGACCCTGCCCGAGCCGTCCGCCGACGCGCCCCTCCGGGTCGGCGGCAACGAGATAGGGCTCCGGGATCGCGCCGAGGAGAAGGAGAGGAGGGCCGCGCCCTGGACCGGCCGCTTCGCCGAGGTGAAGGATCTCCTGGATGCCGGCCGGATCGTGGCGGCGCGCTCCCTGGCCGAGTCCTGGAGCGCCGAGGCGCCGGGCGACGTGCTGGCCCTGATCGCGCTGGGCGAGGCCTGGGAGGCGGCAGGGGAGACCGCCGCGGCGGCGCGGGCCTACGGCTCCCTCATCGACCTCTTCCCGCGCCGCGTCGACCTGCGGCGGCTGGCCGGCGAGCGGCTCGAACGGCTGGGAGAGGCGGGAATCGGGCTGGCGGTCGACACGTACCAGAAGGCCGTCCTGGAGCGGCCGGACCATCCCTCGGGCCACCGCCTACTCGCCTGGGCCCTGCTGCGCGCCGGCCGTTTCGAAGAGGCTTTCGCGGCGCTCGAAGTGGGGCTCGGCCAGAGCTATCCGGGCGGGCGCTTCGCCGGCGCCGACCGTGTGCTGCGGGAGGACCTGGGCCTCCTCGCGGCCGCCCTGCTGAGCGCCGAGCCCTCCCGGCGCGAGGAGGTGCTCGGCCGCCTCGAAGCCCGCGGCGCCCGGCTCGCGAGCGAGCCCTCGCTGCGCTTCGTCCTCACCTGGGAGACCGACGCCAACGACGTCGATCTCCACATCCACGACCGCAAGGGCGGGCACGCCTACTACAGCCAGAAGTCGCTGCCCTCGGGCGGGGAGCTGTACGCGGACGTGACCACGGGCTACGGCCCGGAGTGTTTCACGGTGTACGGAACGGCGGCCCGGAGCGCCGCGCCCTACCGGCTGCGGGTGCACTACTACTCCCGCGGACCGATGGGCTACGGCATGGGCACCGTGCAGGTCGTCACCCACGACGGCGAAGGGGGGCTCGCGGTCGAGCCCCGGCCCTTCGTGGTGATGACCGACGGCGCCATGGTGGACATCGGGTCGGTCAAGGAAGGAATGCCGACCCGCGTTTCTAGCCGATAATCTCGCGGCGCTAGCCCCTCTCGGCCGGCGCCGCCGCGGCCACCACGAAGGGCGTGGTGGCCGTGCCGGCCTTGCCGGCGGCGTCGGTGACCGTGACGCGCAGCAGGTATTCGCCCGGTTGGAGAGCGGGCGGACGGAAGGTCAGCTCCAGACGGTCGGCGCCGGCCTCTCCCGCGGCGCGGCTCACCAGGGACAGGTCGCCGGCCTGGACTTCCCGGCCGTCCGCGGTCAGCACCTGGGAGCGGACCTGGAGATCGCCCTCGTCCGCCAGGTTGTAGCCGAGCAGGGCGAAGCGGGCCTCCCCGGCTCCCAGGATCGGCAGGGCGGCCGGCAGGAAGGGCTGGTCTCCCATGCGGAAGGGCATGGGCAGCTCCCGGCGTCCGGGCCGCTGCGCTTCGCGGGCCACCAGCCACTCCCCCTTGGCCTCGGGGAAGAACGGCGGCAGCAGCACCGGACCGGCGCCGGCGAACGACGGCACCTCCAGCGGCACCACCCGCAGCCCGTGGAAGCCGGTGCGGCCGTTGCGCACCAGCACCCGCGCCTTGTAGCTGCCGGGCGGCAGCTCCAGGTGGCCGTAGAACTTGAGCCCGGACTGCAGCAGCTTCGCCTCCACCTTGAACATGTCCAGCGTGAGCGTCTGGGCGATGTAGTCGCTCACCTGGCCCTTGCCGTCCAGGGCGTAGACGTAGATCTCAGCCGGCAGGTCGTTCCCCTGGTGGAGGTGGAGCAGCGACGGCCCGTCGATCTCGACCACGACCGGCACGTCCGCCGTCCCATCGCCTCCGGGTATCGTGGCGGTCATCACCGAGGCCCGCACCTGCCCGCCCTCCTCGCCGGCCAGCACCTGGCCCGCGGTCAGCAGCATCCTCTCCATGCGGGTGCGCTGGGCGAAGGGCTTGGGCGCGAAGTACCCGGGGCGGTGTACCACGCGGGCTCCCCGCGGCAGGCCGCGCAGCTCCACCTTGAGCGCATGGTAGGCGCCGTCCGGCGGCGTGTCGGGCTGGATGGTGAGCACGTAGGTCACGCCCGTGCGCTCCAGCATCTTGCCCATGGCCGCGGACAGGTCGTTGAAGTTCTCGTAGAGCTCGCCGCCGGTGTCGCGGGCCATCTGGAACAGGCTTTCGCGGCCTCCCTTGCGCTCGTAGCCGAGCGCGCCCTGGCTCCCCGACGTGCCCCGCAGGCCGGCAATGTCCACCGCCTGCACCGCGCAGTCGGCGCGGCGCAGCTCCTCCAGCATGCCCTCGACGTCGTTCAGCGCGCCGGCGCTGCCGAACTGCTGCTGCGTGTCGATCTTCCAGACCTCCCCCTTGTCGCGGGCTTCCCGGATCTCCTTGTCCAGAGCCTCGGACGTGTTCCCCTGGAGAATCGAGCTGTCATACCCCTCGGAGAGGTAGACCACGTGCTTGCGGCCGTTGACGCTGCGCATCAGCCGGGCGAGGTCCGTGAACGAGCGGGTGAGGGCCGTGATCTTGTCCTTCTGCACCTCCGTGGTCGCGCTCTCGGAGGCGCGCATGGCCTGCTCCATCTGCCGGAGCATCTCCTCGTCGGCCAGCGCCTTCATGCCAGTGCGATTGCCGTCGCCGTGACCCGCCGCTTCCCGCTCGAGGTTTTCCCCGATTTCCCGGCGCAGCTCTTCGACGACGATCCGCAGAGGGTCCACGGCGGTGCGGTCCACCAGCTCGGGGAGGCCCAGCGAGTCGATGGCCGCTTCGATCTGGCCGCGGTCCGAGGTGAAGCCGAGGACCAGCTCGGAGCCGCGGGAGGCCGCGTAGGTCGAGACCGCCACCAGGTCGGAGGCGTGCAGCTCGGCCAGCAGGTCCTTGGCCGCGTTGCGCGCCTGCACGATGGCCTTGGGCTCTGAAAAAGCGAGGTCGAACAGCAGCAGGAAGTGCCGCCGCGCCGGCACGGGCACCTCCTGCGCCTTGTCGTCGGGAATGGCATAGAGGTCCACCGCGTCGAAGCCGGTGACGAGCTGCTTGCCCTTGTCCTGGTAGACGACGAAGTTGTCGGCCTTCAGGTCGCGCACCGGCTTGCCGTCGAGCAGCACCTGGACGGGGATCTCGACGACGTTGACCTCGGTGACGTCGGAGTAGGTCGGGCGCTGGGCGGCGAGCGGTGCGAGCGCAAGAAGCAGCCCAAACAGTGAGAATAGAAACCTTTTCATCTCAGCTCCTCTCCCCCGGGATGGCGGCCGCCACTACGAAGGGGGTGGTGGACGTACCGGCCTTGCCGTCGGCGCCGGTGACCGTGATGCGCAGCAGGTA
>DASUNJ010000069.1:0-5095 GCA_036277235.1 Thermoanaerobaculia bacterium
TCGTCACGGTCTCCCATCGGCTTGGCCACCTGATCCACTACGAGCACGATCCGACTCTGCGAGATGTCGTGGTCCTCAAACCGGATTGGCTGGCGACGGCCATAAGCTTCGTGCTCGACGACAAACAAACCCGCGATTCCCACGGCTTAGTGAGCTTCTCCCGGTTGAAGCAGTTGTGGAACGATCTGGCGCGAGAGGAGGAATTCCGCTATCCGCCCGAACTCCACCCGGTCTTTCTCCGCCTCATGGAGCGGTTTGACCTTTCCTATCGCGTCGCGAGCGCGACGGAGACTAGCCTGATCGCTCAGCTCGTCCCGGATGTCCGCCCCAACCCTGTTATCGGATGGCCTGCCACTGCGGCTGAGTATGATGTCCAACAGGTCCAGATCTGTCGGATCGTTGAGATCGGGAGCGGGCAGTCCGGGACCGCAGAGGGGCTCTTCTACCAGTTGATCGTGCGACTCCACAAATTCTCGTTGGGACGCGTGAACTACGAGGAGAGCGTCCACTGGCAGCGCGGCTTGGTCGTGGATGATGACTACAACGGACGAGCGCTGCTGGAGCATGTGGGCAATGACGTCCGAATCACGGTGCGCGCCCCCTATCCTGAACGGTTTCTTGCAGCGCTCACCTACGATGTGAAATGGCTGGTTGAGAGCTTCTGGGCGGGCTTGCGTTGTGACGTGATGGTGCCCTGCTTGGTCCCATGCGGCAAGGAATTGCCTGGAACTGGCCTGTTTGAAGTGCAAAAGCTGATCGAAAGCAAAAGACGCTGTAGGCCGGAATATCCGTGTCCGGTCTGCAATGAATGGCAGAGCATTGATTCCCTACTTCGAAATGCCCCGGCTGCACAGAGAATACCTGTGGAGAGATTCCTCGCTAGTTTCGTCGAGATGAAAGGTGAGTTGAGCGGCGTGCGCAAGCTGCTGATCCAGCAGCATGGAGAAGCGGTGGGCCGCTTCGACACACTGGATGCTGGAACCCAACGCATCCTTAGCAAAGTTGACGATACCTTCTCCCAACTGATACAGACCCTCACCGATGAAGCTAAGGAAGGCCCTCGCTTGTTCAGTTTCCAGCCAATTGAGCCTGGCTTCTTCAATCGCCCCAGGTGGGTCAACCAGAAATTTCGCCTGACCCTCTGGTGCGAGCACTCTCGACTGCCATTGCCCGCCTTGAACGGAAAAAGCGACAAGCATGGCGTCTATGACTTGAACATACCTCGCGACTGGTTCGTGAGGGCTGCACCATTTTTCAAGGTGCTGATTAGCACGCTCAGTCTCGTGCTGCCGGTGGCCTCGTCTGCCACCAAGTTGGTCTTGGATGAAGCCTCCTATAAAGGTATCGAGAAGGAGTTGGACCTGAGCCAGAAGAGCATCGACTCGGTGCTCAAGGGAGGAGAGAAAGCCGGCAACTGGCTGGGGCATAGAGATGCGCCGGATCTAGAGCGTGGGGACGCGATCCAGGCGCAAGGTGCGATCTTGCGTCAGTTGCACGTGTGGCTTAAGGAGGAGGACTCCAGCTTTGGCGGTCTGGTCCGGGTGCGGAACAAGCGCCAGGAGTTTCTCTGGGTCCATTCGCAGTTCGAGAAGGAGTATTGAGCCACATCTGGGAAAGGCCGCTTCGCCTCCGTCCGTGATCGAAGGAAGACGCGAAGGCCGTCGCAGTAGATGGTGCCATGCTCAGTCGTTTTTCGGCAACGACTGCAGCAACTCTTCGAGAGTGACGTACTCGCCCCGATCGATCTCGGCCATGGCGGCAAGAAGCTCGTCCTCCTGCGCTTCGGAAAGCTCGAAGCTCTCGTCAGCACCGCGAGCGACGATTGCTACGACCGCTCCCTCCGGGAAGGAGACGCCCTCCACGACGATCTTTCCGTTGACGACGGTTCCGGTAGCGACTTGCATGGCGCCATGGTGCTACGAGTCGCTGTACCGGAAGGCGCCGTAGGCCAGTCGGCAGCTCGGAAACATCGCGTTCGCGTCCGTCTCAAGGCCGGGAGGATGCGACATGCCGAAGGAGGAGACGAACCGAGCGATAAGGAAGTGGAGCGGGATCGTCACAATTGCGGTCGCTATTCTGCTCTATGCCTGGACTCTCCTTTGCTCGCCCGCCTTCGAGCCGCTGCTCGTCGTCGGCCTGGTTATCCTCCTGCCTCTAGGAATTCATCTGGCAAACACGGCGTCGGCTGCGTCGCCCCCCTGGGAAGATCCGGTGAGAGTGCGGCTGAAAGGTTCGGGCAAGGTGGGATCCAGGGAAAGGGACGAGTGGGTGCGTGTCCAGATGCGGAGGGGCCGGTGCATTCGCATGGGTCTCCTTGCAATCCTGGTGACCGCTCTCGCCTTGTTCGTCGACAACCACGTGACAGGCTCGATCTGCTGCGGCCCCTCAAAGGCGACTACTTCAACCCCTGGAGCGTCATCTACGCCTGGGGTGTCATCTACGCCTGGAGGGGTATTACAAACGCAAAGATGGTGCAAATGCGAGAATGGACCACTCGACTGGGAGAACCAATCCGAACGCGAGGGGGGCGGCATTACCTATCCGACCGAATCAGGCGACAATCTCGCCAAGATCGCGCTGAAGCATGACCGCGCTCCGTCGCAACTCGGGGGGAACACAGCCGCGGTGCTCCTTGCCGACGACCTTCTTGTCGAGGCGTTGAATGTCGTGAAACTACCCGTAGCCAAGGATGGGCCGATCACGATCGAGGAAGTCGCCCTGAGGCTCAACACCACTTCCATACTGGTGGCGAGCCGCTTTGCTCTGACTCCCCTGGAAAAGGGCCAGTCTCTCAAGATCCCAAGGGACCGTCCTTACGATCCTCGCCAGTGGGCCGACTGGCTGCTCTGGACTTTGGTGGGGCTCACCGCCTCTCTGCTCATCGAGGTAGCGCGCAGCCTCCGCAAGATCGTGGACGGCGAAGGTGACTTCCTGGGTGAGACCAGTTGGTATTGGACCCAACTTGCTACGGGCCCGCTCGTAGCATTCGTAATCCTGCTCCTTTTTGTCCACATCGATGTTGATCTGCTGACCGGCGACGAGTCCGCGCTCGAGGTCAACCTGCGAGAGTACCCGTCGGACCTTCTGCTCGTTCCCGCGTTTCTGCTGGGCTTCTACAGCCGCGTCGCCCGCGAAGTGCTCGATCAGATCATGAGGAGGATCTTCGGCGGGGCCTGGCGCGCCGCGTATGGGGATTTTGAGATCGCGATGAAGGACCAGGACGGCAGCGACAACGAGGTCTCCTCCAACTCCACCGTCGCCTTCGAGACCAAACCGGCGGTCGCCGCCCAATGGAGCGCGACCGCCGGCACGATCGACTCTGCCGGCCTCTTCACGGCGCCGCGGGTCGACGCCCCAAGGCAGGTCTTCATCACCGCCGTCGCCACCGGCTCCAACCGGCCGGCCGCCAAGTCGGTCATGGTGGTCAAGCACAAGTTCAAGCCGGTGGCCCTGGAAAATCCGAGATTCGAGCTGCATCCGGGCAAAGAGCAGAAGCTGACTATCGATCCGCTGCCCCCGGATCAGGAGCAGCCCGAGATCACCTGGGAGCTCGTGCCTCCCCTGCAGGAGGGCGTCGCGCTTGCCCCGGCAGCGGGGCCGCAGGTCACTCTCAAGGCTCCTGAGACCCTTACTCCTGGGAAGATCGTTACCGTCAAGGCAACGTTGGCCGGGCATTCACGGACGATCTCGTTCGAGACCAAGCCCGGGCCCGCGATCGGGCTTGCCATCGAGGCCAGCACGAACGGAAACCCGCTGGCGCAGCCAGCGAAGGTCGACGCGGAGACGCAGGTACAATTCAAGGCCACGGCCAGCGACCTGACCGCTGAGCAATTGAACGAGACCAAGTGGAGCGCTGAGCCCGCCGATTCTATCACCCTCGAAAGCCAAGCGGGGCAAGAGGTGACCGGGACCGTCAAATCAAGCGGCGCTGTGATCGCCGAGCACCCTCAGAAGGGAAAGGCACGGTTCGAGATCACCGTGTAGACTCAACAGAAAAGGAGACACCTCATGCTCATCGTCCGCGCGTTTCCCGTGCTCGAAGGGAAGAAAGAGGACATCCGCAGAATCGCGGCCGAGATGGCCGGACCGCGTCGCCAGGAGGCGGAGGAGTTCTACAGGAGCCTCGGCGTCGCCCGCGAGAGCTGGCACCACCAGGAGACTCCGCATGGCCCCATTATCATCGCGGTGACCGAGGTGGACGAGCCTGAGGTCAGGGCCAAGCAGTATGTTGCGTCCGATGGCCCCTTCAACCTCTGGTTCAAGGACCAGGTCCGGAACCTGACCGGAATCGATCCCGACACCCAGCCTCTCGGCCCTCCGAGCGAGGTGATCTTCGACATGCAGGGCGAGGCGCCCGTTCGTTACTCGTAATCCCGCGGCGGGATCGCAACCAGCAGGAGGCGGTCCCACTCCGGCTCGATCGAGGTGACAGCGGCGAGCAGCGCCAAGCCGATGCCGGCGGCGCCGGTTAGGAACCCGGGGTCCGCCGCCCAGCCCAACTGCATGTCCGGGCCGGGCAGCCAGGACTGAAAACCGGCGATGCCACCTTCCGCTCTGCGCATCTCAAGCCCTAACCGGTACCATTGGCGGGCGGCGTCCGCGAACAGCTCGCCGCCGGCTGCCTGGTGGATGCGGTTGTAGATGTGGGCAAGCCCGAAAGCGCCGTGGCACAGCCCCGCGTCGCGGATGCCGGTGTCTTCCGGCACGGCCCTGGCCGCGTGGGTGGCGATGGCCAGGGCCGTGCTCTCCCACTCCTCCATTCCGAGGGCCCGCGCAGCATAGAGCAGGGTCGCAGCGATCCCAGGGTCGCCATAGCACCAGGCGATTCGGGAGGGCTGCGGCTCGATGCCCGGCTCGACCCAGGAGGGATAGCAAGCCCCCCTTCGTTCTCCGAGATGCTGCGGCACCAGCCAACGCACTGCGCCTTCGAGCAGGGGGCGCGCCCGGTGTTGCCGGATTCCCAGGCGGCAGGCGTCGGCGAGCAGAGCGATCACGCCGGGCACGCCGTGCGCCACACCCAGGTTGTAGTAGCCGAGCGGCGTCTGCTTCCGGTTGCGGCTGGGCAGCATCTCGGGAGGCGTGAACCAGGTGACCT
>DASUNJ010000070.1:0-6559 GCA_036277235.1 Thermoanaerobaculia bacterium
AGACGGAAAACGGGTCCAAAATGTCATTCCTGGAAATTCTTCAGGACGCCGCAACGTTCGGTCGGCACCTGTAGCTGGTCCCAGGAAAGCGCGCTGCACCAGAGGGTCTACCCATTGGGTCACACTGAGTAAGGACGCGACCCTCCGGCAGTTGAAACCTTGGCCGCAGCTCTTCGGATAGAGTAGGGACGTCCGGAGGCGACCCGTTTTCCCTCCCTTGCAGAAAAGCGTAAGCTAGACGTATGATGAAGCTGGTATTCTCTCGGGTGGCGCTCCTTGTTGCGCGCTCACGGAGGTTTTCCCATCATGAAGAAACGGATGTTCTTGATGTTGTTGGCCGTGGCCGTCTTCATCGCCATCCTTGGCCTGGTGAAGATGCGGCAGATCAAGACGGCCAGCGCGCAGGGCGCCTCGTTCCAGCCGCCTCCTGAAGCCGTGACCACGGTCGTTGCGAAGCAGGAGGTCTGGCCGTCGACACTGCGCGCCATCGGCACCGTGGTCGCCTCCCAGGGAGTCACGGTCAGCGCCGACATGCCCGGCATCGTCGAGAGGATCTCGTTCACCTCCGGCAGGACGGTGCGCGCCGGCGAGGTGCTGGTCGTGCTCGACACCAGCCAGGAGCGGGCGCAGCTCGCCGCCGCCGAGTCGCAGCGCGATCTCGCCAAGCTGAACCTCGACCGCATGCGCGACCTGTCGGAGAAGGGGATCATCTCGCGCTCGGAGTACGACCGGGTCGCCGCCGAGTCCGCCCAGGGCGTCGCCCGGGTGGGGGAGATCCGCGCCACGATCGAGCGCAAGGTCATCCGGGCGCCGTTCTCCGGCGTCCTGGGCATCCGCAAGGTCAACCTCGGCCAGTACCTGGCGGGCGGAGACCCGGTCGTGTCCCTCCAGTCCCTGCGCCCGGTGTACGTGAACTTCTCCGTGCCGCAGCAGGCCGTGGGCCGGTTGCAGATGGGTACCGAGGTGAGCGTGACCGCCGAGGGCCAGCCCCTCCTGGCATCGGGGAGGATCACCGCCGTCGACGCCGTCGTCGACGAGGCGACCCGCAACATCCAGGTCCAGGCCACGTTCGCGAACCAGGACGGCCGGCTGCGCCCCGGCATGTTCGTCGAGGCGCAGGCCAGCCAGGGCGAGAGCAGGCCGGTGATCGCGCTGCCGGCCTCGGCGATCAGCTACTCGCCCTATGGCGACTCGGTGTTCATCGTCGAAAACGTCAAGGGGCCGGACGGCAAGAGCTTCCGCGGCGTGCGCCAGCAGTTCGTCAAGCTGGGCGGCGCGCGCGGCGACCAGGTCGCGGTGGTCACGGGGATCAAGCCCGGCGAAGAGGTGGTCAGTTCGGGCGTGTTCAAGCTCAGGAACGGCGCCGCCGTCCAGGTCAACAACAAGATCCAGCCGGCGAACAGCGCCGAGCCCCGGCCAGAGGATAGTTAGATGAAAATCACCGACATCTTCATTCGCCGGCCCGTGCTGGCCGTGGTCGTCAACCTGATCATCCTGATCGGCGGCCTGCAATCCGTCCGCTCGCTCAGCGTGCGCCAGTACCCGCGCAGCGACGTCGCGGTGATCAACGTGACCACCGCCTACGTCGGAGCCAACGCCGACCTCGTGCGCGGCTTCATCACCACGCCGCTCGAGCGGGTGATCGCGAGCGCCGACGGCATCGACTTCGTGGAGTCCTCGAGCGCCCAGGGCCTGAGCACGATCACGGTCCACCTGAAGCTCAACTACGACACCAACGCCGCCCTCACCCAGATCCAGTCCAAGGTGGCGCAGGTGCGCAACACGCTGCCGCCGGAAGCGGAAGCGCCGATCATCAACCTCGCGACCGCGGACAGCGACTTCGCGGCCATGTACATCGGCTTCTCGTCGCCCGACCTGGATGCCAACCAGGTCACCGACTACCTCACGCGCGTGGTGCAGCCCAAGCTCACCGCGATCAGCGGCGTGCAGCGCGCCGACATCTTCCCCGAGCGCGCGTTCGCCATGCGGATCTGGCTCAAGCCCGAGCAGATGGCCGCCCACGGCATCGCGCCTTCCGCGGTGCGCGACGTGCTGGCGTCGAACAACTACCTCTCCGCGCTGGGCAGCACCCGGGGATCGATGGTGTCGGTCAACCTGACCGCCAACACCGACCTGCAGACGGTGGAGGAGTTCCGCCAGCTCGTGGTCAAGGAGGAGGACGGCGTGGTCGTCCGGCTCGGCCAGATCGCGGACGTGGTGCTCGGCGCCGAGAGCTACGACACGGACGTCCGCTTCAACGGCGAGAACGCCACCTTCATGGGTCTCTGGGTGCTTCCCACGGCCAACACCCTGGACGTGATGGACCGCGTGCTCGCGGCCATCCCCGAGATCGAGGCGGAGCTCCCGGCGGGGATGAAGGTAGGCGTCCCCTACGACTCGACGATATACATCCGGGACTCCATCCGCGAAGTGCTGAAGACGCTCTCCGAGACGCTGCTCATCGTCATCGTGGTCATCTTCCTCTTCCTGGGCTCGGTGCGCTCGGTGATCATCCCGGTGGTGGCCATCCCGATCTCGCTCATCGGCGCGATCTTTCTCATGCAGACCGCCGGCTTCACGATCAACCTCCTGACGCTCCTCGCCATCGTGCTCTCGGTCGGCCTGGTCGTGGACGATGCGATCGTCATGGTGGAGAACGTCGAGCGCCACCTGCACGAGGGCAAGAGCCCGTTTCAGGCCGCGATCGACGCGGCGCGCGAGCTCGTGGGACCGATCGTGGCCATGACGATCACGCTCGCGGCGGTCTACACGCCGGTGGCGATCCAGGGCGGCCTGACCGGCTCGCTCTTCCGCGAGTTCGCCTTCACGCTCGCCGGCGCGGTGCTCGTCTCCGGCGTGGTGGCGCTGACCCTCTCGCCGATGATGTCGTCGAAGCTGCTGCGCGAGGGCGATACCGAGCGCGGCTTCGCTGGCTTCGTGAACCGGCGGTTCGAGACCGTCCGCCGCGTCTACTCGCGTATCCTCGAAGGGACGCTGGCCTACCGGCCCGTGATCCTCACCCTGTGGGCGATCGTCCTGCTGCTGATCGCGCCGCTCTACATGTTCTCGCAGAAAGAGCTGGCGCCGGCCGAGGACCAGGGCATCGTCTTCGGGATCGTCCAGGCCTCCGCGAACTCGACGATCGACCAGACGCGGCTCTTCACGGACGAGATCCACCGGGTCTTCAGCTCGTTCCCGGAGACGGACAGCACCTTCCTGATCACGTTCCCGACCGGAGGCTTCGCGGGAATGGGGCTGAAGCCCTGGAGCGAGCGCGAGAAGAGCAGCATGGAGCTGCAGGGGGCAGCGTCGGCGGAGCTGTCGAAGATCGCGGGCGTGCGGATCATCCCGATCACGCCGCCCGCCCTCCCGGGCGGCGGAGGAGGGCTGCCGGTCGACTTCGTGATCGCCTCGACGGCCGAGCCCCAACAGCTCATCGAGATCGGCAACCAGTTCGTGCAGAAGGCGATGGCGAGCGGCATGTTCATGTTCGCGGATGCGGATCTCAAGTTCGACCAGCCGCAGACGGAAGTGGTCTTCGATCACGACAAGCTGCGCTCCCAGGGAGTCGACTTGGCGCAGGCCGGCCGCGATCTCTCGGCGCTCCTGGGCGGCAACTACGTGAACCGCTTCAGCATCCAGGGCCGGAGCTACAAGGTCATCCCGCAGCTCAAGCGCAGCGAGCGCCTGACGGCGGATCAACTGTCCGACATCCACGTCACGGGTCCGGAGGGGAGGCTGGTGCCGCTCTCGACCTTCGCGACGCTGCGGACCACCACCGAGCCGCGCGAGGTCAAGCGGTTCCAGCAGCTCAACGCGGTCCGCATCCAGGGAGTGCCGATGGTCCCGCTCGACCAGGCGCTGCAATTCCTGGAAGGCGAGGCGGAGCGCAGCCTGCCGCAGGGCTTCACGGTCGACTATGCCGGCGAGTCGCGGCAGCTCCGCACCGAGGGCGGCAAGTTCCTGGGCACGTTCCTGCTCTCGGCGATCCTGATCTACCTGGTGCTCGCGGCGCAGTTCGAGAGCTTCCGCGATCCGTTCATCATCCTTGCCGGCTCGGTGCCGCTCGCCCTGGCCGGCTCGCTGATCTTCTCCTTCCTGGGCTTCACGACGCTCAACGTCTACAGCCAGGTGGGTCTGATCACCCTGGTCGGCCTGGTGTCGAAAAACGGCATCCTCATCGTCCAGTTCGCGAACGAGCTGCAGCAGACGGGGATGGACAAGATCCGCTCCGTCCTGGAGGCGTCGTCGACCCGTCTGCGTCCGATCCTGATGACGACCGCCGCGACCGTGATGGGCCACATGCCGTTGATCTTCGCGAAGGGGCCGGGAGCCGGCGCGCGCAACAGCATCGGCATCATGCTGGTGAGCGGCATGATCATCGGCACGGTCTTCACGCTCTTCGTTGTCCCCTCGATCTACGTGCTCGTGGCGCGGACGCACCGGCCCGAGCAGGTCGAAGAGATGGGGGAGGGCGAGGCCGTCCCGGCCTAGCCCACGTCACGTCCCGAGCCTCTCGGGTGCATCCCCGAGCCTCTCAGGTGCATCCCCGAGTCGCTCGGGTACATCCCCGAGTCGCTCGGGGGCATCCCTGAGTCGCTCGGGGCCATCCCCGAGTCACTCGGTTATATACTCGAGCCGCCGAGTTATATCCCCGAGTCGCTCGGATGCATCCCCGAGTCGCTTGGATGTGCTCCCGAGTCGCTTGAATGTACGCCTGAGCCGTTCGGATGTATACCCGAGTCGCAAATACTGCGAGAAGAGTCGCTCGGGCGCCTGCTGAGCCGCAAATACTGTATTTACACAGGCCCCGTCTCTGACAAGGCTTCGGCCTGCTCGAGCACGGTCGGGGGTGGCTTCTCCTGTTTGTCGGGCGGGTAGCCGTACTTGCGAAGGATGCGCTTGACGATTACCCTCCGCTGGGCGCGCAAGCCCTTGCCGCCGAGCGAGGCCTTCAACCGGATGCGCTCGATCCTCGACGGCGGCCCAATCACGCCCGAAGAGCGCCCGCCCGCCGGAGACATGAGCCCCGACGAGGTGGAGAAACTGGCGTCCAAGGCGCTGCAGAAGCTGTTCCGGGAGTCGAATGGGTAGGCGGACCGTTCCCTGGTCCTCAGATTGTCGCTACACTGTCGCGACAATAGGGATGGAACCACTTCAAGGAAATTTCTACCACTCGTTGCGCGGCGACCATAGGTTGTCTCCCGCTTGCTATGTTGGACGGAGATGAGCCCGAGCACGTTCCATGGCTGACCACAACTACTTCGCGAACCTGATCTGGCAGATCGCTGACCTGCTCCGCGGTCCGTACCGTCCGCCGCAGTATGAGCGCGTCATGCTGCCGATGACCGTGCTGCGCCGGTTCGACTGCGTCCTCGCGCCCACAAAGGACAAGGTGCTGGCCGAGCACGCCAAGCGCAAGGGCGGCAGGCTCGAAGGCGACGCGCTCGACGCCAGGCTCAATGAGGCCGCGGGTCAGCGCTTCCATAACCACTCGCCCCTCGACTTCGAGAAGCTGAAGGGGGACCCCGACAACATCGAGAAGCACCTCGTCAGCTACATCAAGGGTTTCTCGAAGAACGTGCGTGGCATCTTCGACTTCTTCGAGTTCGAGACCGAGATCGAGCGGATGCGCGAGGCGAACATCCTCTACCTCGTCGTCTCCAAGTTCCGCGACGTGGACCTGCATCCGAAAAAGGTGCCCAACGAGCAGATGGGGCTCATCTTCGAGAACCTCATCCGCCGCTTCAACGAGCTGGCCAACGAGACCGCGGGCGACCACTTCACGCCGCGCGAGGTCATCCGGCTCATGGTGAACCTCCTGTTCATCCACGATGACCAGTTGCTCGCCACGCGGGGCACCGTGCGCAAGCTCCTCGACCCGGCCTGCGGCACCGGCGGCATGCTGGCCGAGGCGCAGAACTACCTGCGTGAGCACCATGCTGCGGCGCGGCTGTACGTCTACGGCCAGGACTACAACAAGCGCGCCTTTGCCACCGCCGCTTCCGACATGCTCATGAAGCAGGTGGACCACAACGGCGGCGGCAACAACGTCCGCTACGGCGACAGCTTCACCGAAGACCAGTTCGCGGGCGAGACCTTCGACTACTTCCTCACCAATCCACCCTTCGGCGTGGACTGGAAGAAGCAGCAGAAGGCGATTCTGAGAGAACACGAAACGCGCGGCTTCGATGGCCGCTTCGGTGCCGGGCTGCCGCGTGTAAACGATGGATCGCTGCTCTTCCTGCAGCACATGATCGACAAGTTCGAGCCCGTGCGCCCGGCCGAGCACAAGCACGGCTCGCGTCTCGCCATCGTCTTCAGCGGCTCGCCGCTCTTCACGGGTGGCGCCGGATCGGGTGAGAGCGACATTCGAAAGTGGATCATCGAGAACGACTGGCTCGAGGCCATCGTCGCTCTGCCGCTCAACATGTTCTACAACACCGGCATCGCCACGTACATTTGGGTACTCACCAACCGCAAGCTGGCGCACCGCCAGGGCAAGGTCCAGCTCATCGACGCCACACAGTGGTTCAAGCCGCTGCGCAAGAACCTGGGT
>DASUNJ010000071.1:0-7203 GCA_036277235.1 Thermoanaerobaculia bacterium
CAGCACCCCCACCGCGGTCTTTAGCGTTCCCCTCGCACGAACGGTCGGACGGGTCCAGCGCCGGAACGCGGCTGTGATCTCGCCGGAAACGATGCCGTCCAGAAAGGGGCGTTTGAAGAGCATGAGGGGATATTAACGCGATCCTTCTTCACAGATGCCGGCCCTGGGGTAGGCGCCGGCACCTCGGTCCGAAGTTCCGCGCATGCGAGAACAAGCTGATCTCTAGATAAGTGCCACGTGCATGTTAGGCAGAGAAGAGGACAGCACCTAGAGCAGGGTTGATGGTCCTTATCAAGCACGTGGCACCTACTACTACTACCGGGGGTTCGGCCCACGTCAACCAACCACCGCAAACCTCTCCCGGCCCTCTCGATCAAGGCGTTCTATAGTCTCCTCGGTCCATTCCAGGACACCCCATCGGGTGGGCGTGAAGCGGCCGCCTTCCATGCGGCCATAGGTCGGAAAGTGAATAGGATCCGGGAATTCCGGAGCGTGCTCCCAGGCGAACTCCCTATAGGCCCGCAGAACCCGATCGTTCTTCACGTCATAGAGACCATAGGCCCTCCGCGCCTCCTGGAGCTTCGCATAGCAGGCCCAGCCGGCGATCTCCAGAGGCATTGCCGTCTCATAGACACCGGGTCGGTACGTGTAGGTGTTGAAATCCATCACACGATGCTCGGGATCCAGGACGTAGGAAGATCCGTCTTCTCGGACGGCCTTCTCGAACGGAAGCTCCTCGCCGGGCCGGCGGTGCGTACCGCGGCCCATCATCACCAGATTGCCAGATCCGTCGGTGATCACAAAGTAGGCCGAGCGCCGATGGAAGATGTCATCGATCTCCCAGGAGAAGCCCACGTAGCCGAACTGAGCCGCCCGCTCTGCATAGTACGTACGAAGCGACCGCGTCAGTTCCTCCGTTTCAGGAGTCACCGGCACACAACAGCACACCAATCCGTTCTTCGAGTCGAGAATGAACGGAAAATCCTCCAAGCGCATCTGGCATCCTCCTTCCTGCATCCGCTATAAGATGCCGTCTTCAGCGGATTGTTTAGGAGGAGAGGATGAAGCCGGGGTTGGGGAGCCACGAGGGCGCTCCGGTCGGCCTGCTGAGGCCGTATACTCAGTAAGCGGCCTCTTCAGCCGAACCGCCATGTACGTGGCCCGTATCTACGGAGGTTTGGGAAGAGGGTCGTGAGGGTCCCCTATTTCGACTCTGCGGCCAAAGGAGCTTGGCATCTTCGATAGAGAGTAAGCGATGACCCATACCTTCGTATCGTACGTTAAAGCTGACTCTGAAAGGGTCAGGCGGCTATGCCATTCACTAAACGAGCGTGGGATCAAGACGTGGTTGGACCGCGAGGAACTTGAGCCAGGTCAGCGATGGAAACAGGAGATCAAAGGGGCTATAAAGAAAGGTGCTTTCTTCTTAGCATGCTTCTCTTCCGCATACCGGGATAGGCAGAGCACCTACATGAATGAGGAACTAACTCTTGCCATTGAGGAGCTGCGCTTACGGTCTACCGATAGAGCTTGGTTTATACCAGTTCTCTTGGATCCATGCGAAGTTCCTGACAGGTCTATCGGAGGCGGTGAGAGCTTGCGGGACCTGCAATGGGTCGATCTTAGCGAGAATTGGGAAACAGGAATCGAGAAACTATCCAAGGTATTTAAGCCTGAGAACCAAAGCGGTCCGCCAGAGGACGTAAGGGGGGGAGTCCTGGGGGCGGTCGAAGCCCTCAGATACAAGCAACAAGCGATCCGAGACTACCCAGGCTATCCTTCCTATGAATTTAAGCAGACACAGCTCGAAAATGTCGAGAATGAAATAGCGAAGTTGAAGTCTTCACCCGGCGGTATGACTTGGCCACGATTGCCGAGCCACGAAGGCGCTCCACAAGGAGAGCGGAGAGCCATTGGAACATGCAGGTACTGCGGAGGGTCAGCGGGCATATTCTCTACCCAGCACAATGAGTGCAAGAAGAAGCATGACCAAGCACCAAGACTTCTGGCGCGCTGGGCGGAGGAAGCACTCGCCGGGCGCCTGCCGATGCAGACGTTTACGAATCGCTTGCATTCATTGCAGCAGGCTTACTACCTACGCCCAGAGGAGATCCGTCCCGTTGTCGCCGCTGCCATGTCGAAGGCTGGTGAGCGGTTTTTAGAGGACGGCCTGCTCACGGAACAGGAAGAACAGTTGCTAGGCGATATTCAAGTCGCCGGTGGAATCACGATGGATCACATTGGCGCCAAGGAACTCGTGAGCCTTCGTGCAGAGTACGGCTTTTCGCGGTGGGACTACGCCGGACTGCTGCGTGACAACTTCTTCAAGCCCAAGGAGAGCCTTGAGGAGCGGCGGAAAATCGGGAAGGCCATGGCGCAAATAAAGATAACCGAACTCGGGCCACCATTCGCGTTCCGGTTAGCTGCTGACGAGTTCCTTGGCGACATTCAAGACACCATCGTTTACTGTCGCACCAAGACGACGCGACAGTACGTGGGATGTAGCCAAGGCATTTCTCTACAATTAGGGCAAGGCGTCTGCTACCGCATTGGCTCCTTTAGGAGGCAGCCAATGGAACAGGCTGAGCTCCAGCGTGTCGACATAGGGCGGTTCGCCTACAGCAACCGTGCGTTCTACTTCTGGGGCGAAAAGGAGCGGATCCGCATTCCGATCGACGGCATCTTGTCTCATGAAGCTGACTGCGACACGATTATCATTTGGTGCGAGCGCGCGAACACCAAGCCGGAGGTCTTCCACGGCGACACTGGCTTCGGGTGGTACATAGCGAACGTGATCGTGAACATTCACCTCATGGACCGGAACGACCCAACGCTGGAAGAAGCCCGATGACGACTCCAGGCTAAAGGTCGTCACCTGAGCGAGCCGGGCTGGGTCTCATGAAGGTTCAGTGCCAAGCAGTCCCCCGTCGCCCCTGACCTTTCCTCCCGCCCTGATAATCGCCGGCCTTGGAGATCACGAACGGGCCCGCCGGCTTCTGACCCAGGTCCGCCGGACGTTTCTCGACGAGGGCAACGCCTTCGACGCCGCGCTCGCCGCCCTCGATCTGGCGATCTCTCACCTGCAGGAGGGAAAGACCGCCGAAGTCCGCGATCTCGCCGACGAGATGGTGACCGTCTTCCGCGATCTCGAAGTCTCCCGCGAGCCGATGGCCGCCCTCCTCCTCTTCCAGGAACGGGTAGAGGGGTCTACCCAGCGGGTAGGGGGGTCTACCCAACGGGTAGAGGGGTCTACCCAACGGGTAGAGGGGTCTACCCAACAGGTAGAGGGGTCTACCCAACGGGTAGCTATAGCTACCCGGCAAAAAGTTTCTTCTTGCCGTTCCGGCGACATGGCTTGATGTGTCCGAGCCCTGGTTCGGCTTGCCGCGGAGGGTGGCCGCCTGCCGCGAGACGCGGAAGCCTCTCCGTGAGACGCGGAGACCTCTCCGCGACACGAGGAGACCTCTCCGTGAGACGCGGAGAGATCTCCGTGACACGCGGAGATCTCTCCGTGAGACGCGGAAGCCTCTCCGGAGACTCTGCGATCCCTTCAACGTGCGCCTGGCACTTGGTCGCGCCGCGCCGGCATCGTGCTGAAGGAAATGGACGGGTTGACGACCGCGGGCTGACAAAACTACCGAGCCGGGCTAGACTTGCACCTGTTCCCCCCCGGCGAGAAACGATAAGCGCAGCGCCATCACTCTGGAATGAGCAGCCTGGTCCGGGGCGTAGCCTATGACGGCCGTGTAGGATTGACGGTCATGGACCGTTTCATCGTCTGGGGTCTGATCTGCATCGCCGTCGGCTGCGGCTTTCTCGTCTCCGCGCTGCGGATTTACCTGGCCCGGAGGAGATTTCTCGCGACGGCGCAGGCCGCCGCCGGCACGGTGGTCGAGGTTCAGGTCCGAGGAATCGGCCGTAACGCGGTCAGCGTTCCCGTGCTCGAATTCCGCGGGCCCGGGGGGCAGGTACAGCGGGCCGAGTCGTGGATGGGAAGCGGCTTCCAGCGCTTCGAGATCGGCCAGACGGTGCCGGTCCGCTACGATCCCGCCAATCCAGGCAAGGCGGAGGTCGATACCTTCGCTGTAATGTGGGGCCTGACCCTGCTCAGGGCCGGCTACGGCGTGCTCTTCCTGCTCATGGGCTCCGTGGCGCTGGCCCTGGGATGAGATCCGCGGCGGCGAAACCTCCGTCCACGATCGCCCGTATGTCCTCGTCAAGGGAGAACTCATCATGGAGGATCGCCACGTTACAGAACGTGAGCTCGGACTGGTCGCACCATGGGTACGAGCGCTCACCCTGACGCTCGTGATCCTGCCCTGGGCTGTCGCCGGCGTCGACGCAGCCAACGCCCAGACGACAGGCGCGAGCGACAATCCGTCGGCCTACCTCGCGGCGCCAGCCGATGGCGTGGATTTCTACCTGAAGTCCGAAACGGCAGCTCGGCTTCTCGACGAGAAGAAATGGCCCGAAGCGGAAGCGCTCCTCCTCGAACTGACCCGCGCCTATCCACTCAGCAGCGCCTGGGCCACGAACCACTCGAACTGGGGCCGGCTCGGGATGGCCCTCCGGCAACAGGGCAAACATGCGGCGGCAATCGAGGCCTACAAGAAGGTGATCGAGCGCCAAGGACCGGGCCTTGCCTATCCCGGCCCGTCCAATGCACGCTACTGGATCGCTGCGAGCTACGCCGCGCTCGGCAACAGCCAGGCTGCGCTGGACACTCTCGAAGAGATGGCCGAGGAGGATCACTATCTCGCAAAACCGGACCTCCTCGACGATCCGAATCTCACCACCCTCAAAGACAGTCCGCGCTTTCGCTCCATCGCGGGAAAGGCCGACGTCTCAGGGCTCGACCGCACGGAAGGGTGGAGGCGAGACATCGACTACCTCATCGCGGAGCTGAAACGGTCGAACCCGCCAGGAGCGGCGATCCCCTCCGAGCTCTTTCGGCGGGCCAGCGACCTGCAAGCAGCCGTCCCCAAGCTGAACGACCACCAGATTGCGATGGGGATCGAGCGAGTCATGAACGCGCTCGACCGCGGTCACACTGCCCTCTGGGTCGGCGATCCCTCAGGCGGCGCGAAGATCGACTTCCGGCCGCTGCCGATCCGTCTTTATGCGTTTCCGGAAGGCATCTTCATCACCGAGACCGGCGAGGGCGCGGAAGGTCTTGCCGGGGCGCAGGTCCTCGCATTTGGCAACACGGCTGCCGCAGAGGCGCTGCAACGTGTCGGTGCGTCGATCAGTACCGAGAGCGCGATGGAGATTCTGTGGCAGGGGCCGCAACTGCTCGTCCGGCCGGGGGTGTTGAAGGGCCTGGGAATCATTGCCGCCGCTGACCGCGCCGAGTTGACCCTGAGGATGCCCGACGGCCGCACGGCGACGAAAACGCTCAGCGTCCGCGACGAGACGCCGCCGACCGACTGGAGCAGGAGGCTCAATGCCCCTCCCAACGTGCCGGCGCCGCTCTTCCTCGGCCAGATCAGGGAGAATCATTGGTTTCAGGTGCTGCCCGACCAACACGCCATCTTCGTCCAGGTCAACAACATCCGGCCGGATGAAGACGAGACGATGCCGCAGTTCGGCCTGCGGCTGCGGCAGGCGATCGCCGACGGTGTCGGCGGGAAACCGCGCCATCTCATCCTCGACATCAGGCACAACAATGGCGGCAACAGCTTTCAGTACGTCGAGCTGCTGCGGACGTTGGTCGCGTTCAGCGCCGGCGAGGGTCAAAAGGTTTATGTCCTCATCGGACGAAATGTCTATTCAGCCGCCGCCAATCTGTCGACCGACCTCGAGCGGCTCGTGCGACCCGTGTTCGTGGGAGAGCCGACGAGCGGCACCGGAAATCAGTGGGGAGACGAGAGCCGGTTCATCCTTCCATACAGCGGCCTGACCGGCGCGTTCTCCGGGGTTCGATGGCAGCTCAGCAATCCGTGGGATGAGCGGCGGTCGATCGTTCCGCAGGTCCCGGTCCAGTTGACCGCAGGCGACTACTTTGCAGGGAGAGATCCCGCTCTCGACGCGGTGTTCCGGCTGATTCGCGAAAGCGAGGCAGAGCCCCCATCTCGGTGAGCTAGAGGCCCACCTGCGCCATCTGCTTCTCGCCGTAGCGCGGTCCGGCCACCTTCTCCGGCGGGAGCGCCGCGTCGAGCTCGGCCATCTCCTCGGCGCTGAGCGACACGGCCGCTGCGCTGGCGTTCTCCTCGAGATAGCGCCGCCGCTTGGTGCCGGGGATCGGCACGACGTCCGGACCCTTGTGCAGCAACCAGGCGAGCGCGACCTGCCCCGGGGGCACCCCCTTGCGCGCAGCCAGCTCGCGAACGGCCGAGGCGGCGCGCATGTTGGCGTCGAAGTTCTCGCCCTGGTAGCGCGGGTCACCGCGGCGGTGGTCGCCCTCCGGGTATTCCTCGGCGCGCTTCACCGCCCCCGTGAGGAAGCCGCGGCCGAGGGGCGCGAACGGGACAAGGCCGATGCCGAGCTCGCGCAGCAGCGGGATGATGCGCGGCTCCAGGTTGCGCTCCCACAGCGAATACTCGCTCTGGAGCGCCGAGATCGGGTGCACGGCGTGCGCGCGGCGGATCGTCTGCTCGCCGGCTTCGGAGAGGCCGAGGAAGCGGACCTTCCCCTCGCGTACGAAGTCGGCCATGGTGCCGACGACGTCCTCGATCGGCACGGCGGGGTCGACACGGTGCTGGTAGAGGAGGTCGATGCGGTCGGTGGCAAGGCGGCGGAGCGAGCCCTCGACGGCCTCGCGGATGTGCTCCGGCCGGCTGTCCACGCCCGTGATGCCGCCGTTCTCGATCTTGAAGCCGAACTTGGTCGCGATGATCACGCCGTCGCGCCGGCCCTTCAGGGCGCGAGCCAGCAGCTCCTCATTCGTGTACGGCCCGTACACCTCTGCCGTGTCGAAAAACGTCACGCCGAGCTCAAGCGCGCGATGGATGGTGGCGATGGACTCGCGCTCGTCGCGCTCTTCGGGGGTGCCGTAGGACTGGCTCATCCCCATGCAGCCGAGGCCGAGCGCGGAGACGGTGAGGCCTTGGGTGCCAAGCGTGCGTGTGGTCAGCATTACAAACTCCTGTGGCCAGCGAAATCAATGAACGCCGGGCTGGTGCTGCAAGTCGCATCGTACTCTACAATCACGATATCATCGGTGAAGCGCGGCGCAAGTGCGCCGGGCCGACCTATTTCACTCCG
>DASUNJ010000072.1:0-16358 GCA_036277235.1 Thermoanaerobaculia bacterium
AGGACGGCGGCGTCCGAAACGTGGGAGACGTCCGGCACGATGCCGCGGCGGGTCAGCTCCCAGACGATCGCCTCCCCCTCCCCCGAGAGCCCGCCGTGCCGCGCCTCGTCCGTGGAGGCATCGCACCACTCGTGCGTGCCCATGTGGGTGAGGGTGACGTAGCGGACCGCCATCTTGACGCAGGCGTCGATCGTCCCCGGGATCGTCAGGGGGCGGCCGTTCTCCAGCCCGAAGAGCACCGCGATCACGCCGCGGCGCCAGGCCCGCCGCACGTCCTCGGCGCTAACCGCGATCTCCATCCCCTGGGCCGCCTCGACGTGCTCGACGGAGACCCGGTGCAGCTCCCGGGCATGCTTCCAGCCCTTCTCGGGATTGAGCGAAGCCGGGACGTAGAGGGCGAAAACCAGCGCGTCGACGCCTCCTTCCCGCAGGCGGGGGAGGTCGACATGGCGGTCGGAGCGGCGCTCCTCCAGGCTGACGGGGCTCTCCCAGAGCCGGGTGGGGACGTCGGTGTGGCCGTCGAGGACGAGGCAGTCTTCGTGGAATCCCATGGCGGGGGCCATTCTAGCCCCTCATTGCCGAGACGTACGTTTTCTCGTACCATTCATGGAGGAGATGGACATGAGAACAATCACCGCCAGCCACGCCAGGACCAACCTCTACCGTCTGCTGGAGGAAACCGCCCAGTCGAGCGAGCCGATCCAGATCACCGGCAAGAGGGGCAACGCCGTGCTGGTCTCCGCGGACGATTGGCGGGCCCTTCAGGAGACGGTCTACCTGCTTTCGATTCCGGGCATGCGCGAGTCGATCCGGGAAGGCCTCGATACTCCGCTCGATGAGTGTTCGGAGGACCCGGGCTGGTGAGCCGCTGGCGCCTGCTGTACACGAAGCAGGCGCGGAAGGACGCCAGAAAGCTTGCGTCGAGCGGCCTGCGGCCCAGGGCAGAAGACCTCCTGAAGATCCTTGAAGAAGATCCATTCCGCAACCCTCCCAGGTACGAAAAGCTGGTTGGGGATCTGGATGGCGCCTACTCACGCCGGATCAATATCCAGCACCGTCTCGTCTATGAGGTGGACGAGGAGGCAAGAGCGGTCAAGGTGATCCGCATGTGGACCCACTACGAGTAGGCCTGCCCCGGAATTCGCCCCCCTCACCCCTTGTTGTAGCGCTTGCCCGGGAGCGCCCTTGCCAGAATAGCCCTCATCGGCTAGGCTACCGCGTTCTCGGAGACGGAAATCCACCCGGTACAAAAGCCCGGGAGAAAAGGATCTGAACGTGAAGAAAGACATCCACCCCACTCTGCACATGGTCACGGTGGTGTGTGCCTGCGGCAACACCTTCCAGACGCGCTCGACCAGCGACGAGGTGCGCCTGGAGATCTGCAGCGAGTGCCACCCGTTCTTCTCGGGCAAGCAGAAGCTGATCGACACCGCCGGACGCGTCGAGCGCTTCAAGCGCCGGTACGCCAAGAGCGCGTAAGCCCCGTGGGCCCGCCGGGGCCCACCAAACCCCATGAAAGAGCCGGAAACCGAGCTGCTGATCGGCGGCCAGGCGTTGATCGAGGGAGTGCTGATGCGCTCCCCGGGCGCCTACGGCATCGCCGTGCGCCGGCCCGACGGCAGCCTCGCCCTCCAGCGGGCCAAGGTCTCCTCCATCGCCAAGCGCTGGCCGGTGCTCAAGCTGCCCATCCTGCGCGGCGTCGCCGTGCTCTTCCAGTCGCTCTTCCTCGGCATCCAGGCGCTCAACTTCTCGGCCCTCGAAGCGGGCATCGAAGTGCCCAAAGAGGGGGACAAACCGGGGGGCAAGCCGGAAAAGCCGGATGCCTCGAAGTGGGCGGTCGCCGGCTCCATGGCCGTGGGCCTGGGGCTCGGCGTCGTGATCTTCCTGCTCGTCCCGCTCTGGCTGACCGAGCTCGCCCAGACGTACGTCTTCGGCGAGATGCACAGCCTGGCGTTCAACCTGTTCGACGGGCTGCTGCGGGGAATCTTCTTCCTCGCCTACATCGTGGCGATCTCGCGGATGGATGACATCCACCGCGTCTTTCAGTATCACGGCGCCGAGCACAAGGTGGTGTTCGCCTGGGAATCCGGCCGCGGGCTGACGGTCGAGAACGCCCGCGTGCAAAGCCGGCTGCATCCGCGCTGCGGCACGAGCTTCCTGCTCTTCGTGCTGCTGGTCTCCATCGTGCTCTTCGCGCTGATCCCGAAGAGCGCGCCGTTCCTGGTCAAGTTCGGCGGCCGGCTCGTGCTGGTGCCGCTGATCGCCGGCCTCTCGTACGAGGTGCTGCGCCTGACCGCCAAACGGAGCAGCTCGCCCATTTTCCGCCTCCTCGTCGCTCCCGGCCTGGCGCTCCAGCGGATCACGACCCAGGAGCCCACGGACGACATGCTCGAAGTCGCGATCGTCGCTCTCCAGGAGGCGTTGCGCGAGGATGGATTGCTGCCCGAGGCTGTAGCCGCAGCCGAGGAAGCCCCGGCTCTGGCCTGATTTGAGAAAACCATGTTCGACAAACTGTCCCAGATCGAAAAGACCCACGAAGAGCTGACCCAGCGGCTGGCGGACCCGTCCGTGCTGTCGGACCACAAGGCCTACACCGAGACGAACAAGGCGCTGGCGGAGATTTCCCGCACGGTCGAGCTGTTCCGCGAGTACAAGCGCGCCCGGCAGCAGAGCCGCGAGACCGAGGAGATGCTCTCCGGCCTGTCGAAGGACGACGAGCTGTACGAGATGGCGCGCGACGAGCGCGAGCAGCTCCTGCAGCGGGTCCAGAAGCTGGAGGAGGCGCTGCGCGTCGAGATCACGCCCAAGGACCCGAACGACGCGCGCAACGTCGTGCTCGAGATCCGGGCGGGCACGGGCGGCGACGAGGCCACGCTGTTCGCGGCCGAGCTCTTCCGCATGTACACGCGCTACGCCGAGCAGCAGGGCTGGCGCATGGAGATCATCGACCTCTCCGAGTCCGAGGTGCGGGGCATCAAGGAGGTCTCGGCCATCGTCGAGGGGCGCGCCGCCTACAGCCGCCTCAAGTACGAGGGCGGGACCCATCGCGTGCAGCGGGTGCCCGCGACCGAATCCGCCGGCCGCATCCACACCTCCGCGGTCACCGTGGCGGTGCTGCCCGAGGCCGAGGACGTGGAGGTCGAGGTGGACGAGAAGGATCTCCGCATCGACCGCTTCTGCGCCTCCGGCCCTGGCGGCCAGGGGGTGAACACGACCTACTCGGCCGTGCGCCTGACCCACATCCCCTCGGGGCTCGTGGTGAGCTGCCAGGACGAGCGCAGCCAGATCAAGAACAAGGCCAAGGCGCTGCGCGTGCTCAAGTCCCGCCTGCTGGAGATGGAGCAGGAGAAGGCCGACAGCGCCATGACCGAGGAGCGGCGCAAGATGGTGGGCAGCGGCGACCGCTCCGAGAAGATCCGCACCTACAACTTCCCCCAGAGCCGGGTGACCGACCACCGCATCGGCCTGTCGCTCCACCAGCTTTCCTCCGTCATGGAGGGCGACCTGGACCCGCTGATCGAGCCCTTGATGAGCCACTTCCAGGCGCAGAAGATGGAAGAGGCGTCGCGGGTGAATTGAAGACAAGGACATCAAGGACACCAGGGACTTCAAGGACGATGTCCCTGGTGTCCTTGGGGTCCTTTGTGTCCTTTTGGTCCTTCTTCCCCTTACAATCTCCCTCCAAAAGGAGGGCAGCCCCATGAAAAGAATCGCCGCCGCCGTGCTGGGCCTGTGCGCGCTCGTTCTTGCCGGGTGCTTCGACATCGAGCAGACGCTGACGTTGGAGAAGAACATGTCCGGCAAGGCCGGCTACGCCATGAAGTTCGACATGAAGCCCATGGTCGGCTTCATGGCCGGGATGAAACGGGCGATGGAGGGCAAGGAGGGGCCGCCCACCGCGGAGGAGATCGCGGCGGTCGAGAAGGAGATGCTCGCGAACAGCAAGGGGCAGAGGGAGATCCCCACGAAGGAGGAGATCGCGAAGAACCTCCCCAAGGGGGTCACCCTTCTCGATTCCAAGGTCCAGGAGGACGGCCTCAAGTTCGGGATGAACGTGCTGTTCGGCTTCGACCACGTCTCCAAGCTGCAGGAGATCGAGCTCAAGAGCACGGAGCCGGAAAAGGCGCAGGAGGCCGCGCCCCCCGGCCCCCAGGGGCCGCCGAGCCCCATGGAGTCCCCCTTCGGCGGCCTTCAGTTCAAGGACGAGGGCGACACGTTCCTGGTGACGAGCCCGGCCCACAACCCGGTCGCCGACCAGACGGAGCAGGCTTCCCAGATGCGCCTCTCCCCGGAGGACAAGAAGCAGGTCGAGGAGATGCTCGGCAAGCTGCGGGTGGCCTTCAAGATCACCGCCCCCTTCAAGGTGGTCGAGCACAACGCCCACCGCCAGGACGGCAACACGCTCGTCTGGGAGTACAACCTGGAGTCGTTCGAGAAGATGAGGCCCGAGGATCTGGCCCAGGGGGTTCGGGTGCGGTACCAGAAGTAGGGGGAGGGGGCCTACCGCCCCGCCCCCAACCGCCACAGCGCCGCCACCGTCAGCTCCCCGATCCGGTGGAGCTCCTCGATCGTCAGGTACTCGTCCGTGCCGTGGCCGCGGTAGGGCACTCCGGGCCAGGCGGGGCCGAAGTCGATCCCATCCTTGAAGAGCCTCGCCTGCGTGCCGCCGCCGATCGCGATCGGCCGGCCGGGCGTGCCCGTCACCTCCTCCCAGACGGCGAGGAGGTTCGCGACCAGCTCACCCTCCGTGGGGACCAGGTGCGGCTGGTTAAAGAGCTGCACCGCCGGGACGATCTTCCCGCCCTCGAAGGCCGCGGCCTTCTCCGCCACCCGCTCCTCGATCTGCTTCTGATCGATCCCGGCCGGCACCCGGATGTTGATCCGCGCCGCGGGATTACCCTCTTCTTCCATCAGGAAGACGAGGACGGAGGTCATCGGCCCCATCACCGGATGGGTGTGGGCGATGCCGAGGCTGCGGCCGTCGGTCTCCGGCCCGACGTTCGTCCCCACGAACTTTGCGAGAGAGCCCCAGGCGTCGAGGTGCAGGTCCAGGGAGGAGAGGAAGGCGGTCAGGTCGCCGAGGGCATCGTGCCCGCTCGACGGATCGGACGTGTGCCCGCCCTTGCCCGCTGCCGTCAGCTTCAAGAGCTTCCCTTCGCGGGCCACGGTCAGCTTCGCCGGCGGATGCTCGGCAGCCCATCGGGCGGCGAGCTGTTCCAGGTTTTCCTGGGTCCCCTCCCCCTCCCACTCCACCAGCGCTTCGCCGCCCTCGGGAATGATCGAGTTGCCACTGCCGCCGGACATCTTCGCCACCCGCCAGGAGCCGCCTTTTTTCTCGGACGGCTGGGCGCGGAAGGTGATGAGCCCGTATGCCTTCTGGGCGTGGGTCACGGGGTAGTTGGCGTCGATGCCGAGCGTGCGGTCCGGCATGGGCGCGCGCTCCAGGTAGTAGGGGATCTCCTCCCAGCTCGACTCCTCGGCGTTGGCGACGAGCAGCCGGAGGGTCCAGTCGAGCGGCCAGCCCGTATCGCGCAGGGCCGCCATGGCATAGAGGGTCACGACGATCGGCCCCTTGTCGTCCTCGGTCCCCCGGCCGACGATGCGGCCGTCCACGATCTTCGCCTCCCAGGGCGGCGAGGACCAGCTCTGGCCCTGGACGTCCTGCACGTCGCCATGGGTCAGGACGGCGAGGATCGGCTTCGGGCCGGGAAGGGTGATCTCCTCGACGCGGCCGTCGAAGGACTTGAACTGCAGCCCGAGCCACTTCGCCTTCTCCTCCAGCCACTTGCGCTGCTTGCCGAACTCCGGAGCGTCCCAGTTCGTCCGTCCCTCTTCGGCATAGGTCCGGAAGCGGACCATCTCCTGCAGGTCGGTGACGATCCGGTGGCCGTAGCGCGCCACCAGGTAGCGCCGCAGGAGGCAGGAGGCGAGGGAGGAGGACTTGGAGTTCACCGCCTTCCCCGGCTCCAGGGCTTCCACCCGGGAAGCCAGGCGGGCCTCTCCGGCTTTCCTGGCCGAGGCGGCCACGACCTCGCGGAAGACGCGGAAGCCATCCGTGCCGGTCGCTGCGGCCACCCGCGGCATCACCTGGGCTGCGGCCTCGAGGTGGGCGCCGAGGCGCTGGCACTCCGAGCCCCCGGGCGGCTCCTGCGCCCGGACGGAGGAATTCATGGAGAATAAGAGCGTGAGGACGGCTCCGGCGATCGTCTTGTTGGCCATGGCGCTCTTTTACCATACAGGTGAGAGCGCCACACCCGCCCAGCCGATCCGGATCACCGGCAAGGTCGTCGAGGGCCGGGAGCCCTTCGCGGGCGCCCGGGTCGAGCTTTATCCTGCCGCTCCTATCTATAAGGACGCTCTCCGGCAGCTCGCGGGCGAGCCCCCGGTCCCTCTCAAGTCCACGCGGACCGGCCCGGACGGCACTTACGAGCTGCTCGCCCCGGAGAGCGGCGCCTACCGGGTGGTCGTGCAGGCGAAGGACCGCCTTGGCATGGAGCACCTGGCCGTCCCCGTGGTGGACGAGGTCTCCCTTCCTCCCGCGGAGCTGACGCGACCCTCCACGATCGCGATCCAGGCGCTCGGACCCGACGGCCGGCCGCTCGCCGGGCTCCCGCTCCGGGTGGCACAGTCCCTGGACAACGTCCCTTGGCGCCAATTCGGTTGGCAGCCCGCCGAGCGCCGGGGCGTCACGGGTCCGGACGGCAAGCTGGCTCTTCCGCGCAGGAAGCACGAGCCGCTCAATGTCTACGTTACCGATCCTCTCTACCTGGGCCTGGCGGCTTCCGAGGTCAGCGGCGACTCGGTGACCGTGCGCCCCAAGCTTTCCCCGGAGCCGACCGCCGGCCGCCCTGCTCGACCGGGAACGGTCACCGGAAAGGTCGTCGACGCCCGCACGGGCAAGCCGATCGCCGGAGCCCTGGTCTGGAGCGGACTGCCGCCCGACCTGCCGCCGGTGCGCACGGCGGAGGACGGTACATTCAGCCTGCCGGTGCTCGCGGCCGGGAAATCCTTCGGCGTGGCGGCCCCGGGGTACGAGATGTCCGAGCCTCAGCCCGCTTCGCCGGGGAAGCGGGTCGCCGTGGCCTTGAAGAGGACGGCGGCGATCCGGGGCCAGGTGGTCGACAAGGCGGGTGCGCCCATCGCGGGAGCCGTGATCGAGATCAGACCGGGGCCTGCCTGGAACAGGGGCTCCTCCCTGTACATGTCCCATCTCTTCAGCCGCGCGGACGGCAGCTTCTCCTTCCATGGCCTGCTGCCCGGGGGAGCGTACCGGCTCGTTGCCCATCGTCGCGGGTATGGCCGCAGCGAAGTCGAAGTCAAGACGTCGCCCGCCGGCCAGCCCACGCCCGCCCGCATCGTCCTGGGATCGGGCACGACCGTGACCGGCCGAGTCGTGGACGAAGGAGGAAACCCGATAGAGGGGGCCGAGATCCTGATGACGGACGTGGAAATCCCGGACCCAGGCGGCCTTGTCCAGACCACGTCGGAGGCCACGGGGGCATTCACGATCCCCCACCTGATCCCCGGAAGCTTCCAGATCTTCGCCCGGCGCGCGGGTCACGCGCCCGCCTCCCGCGCCGGGGTCGTGGTGCCCGAGGGGGATACCCGTGTCGATGTCGGCGAGATCGTCCTCAAGGGCGGATCGGCGATCGAGGGGAGGGTGACCGACGCGAGCGGCCGTGCGGTCGAAGGGGCGGAGGTCCGGACCTACTCGGATCAGGGGCTGATCGATCCCAGAAAGGCGTTCGCCGAGGAGGAGCCCCCTCCCGACGCGCGCTCCGGCCCGGACGGACTCTTCCGGATCGAGGACCTGGAACGGGGCCGCCGGTACACCGTGACGGTCTGGCATCCGGCCCACCCGCGCGAAGCAGTCCCGGACGTCGAGGCGCCGACCGCCGATCCTGTCCTGATCGAGCTCCAGCCCGCCCGCACCCTCTCGGGCCGGGTCGTGGGGCCCGAGGGGGAACCGGTGCCGGACGCGGAGATCACGGCGGTCCTCACGTTCGGCCTCGGCGGCCGCTCACACCTGCCTCTGGCCCGGACCGACTCCGCGGGCGAGTTCCAGGGAAGCGATCTCAAGCCGGGGCTTCTCGATCTGCAGGTCACCGCGCGCGGATACCGCGAGACCTGGTGGAAAGGCGTCCAGGTGCCGCAGGACCGCGACCCCGAGCCCGTCACCATCACGATGGAGCGCGGCTCCGTCCTCGAAATCCGGGCTCGCGACAGGGAGGGGAACCCGCTGTCCGACGTGCGGGTCCTGGTCTGGCCGACGAACCCGCCGGAGCGTGCCTGGCCCAGGCACCCGTTCGGCCGCCCCATCACCGATGGCGACGGGCTTGCCCGGTTCGACGACCTCGCGCCGGGCGAGTACACCGTTTCCGGAATGACTTCCGGCCGGAGCGCCGAGGCGAACGTCCGCCTGGGGTCGGGGACCACCCGGGTCGATCTCCTGTTCGAGCACGGGATTGCCGTCGCCGGCCGGGTGGTGAATGAGGAGGGGGAACCGGTCCCCTTCGCCACCGTGCACGCCGCCGAGGGGGAGGGGATGACTGCGCGAGGCGTCTCCTCGCAAGCCGACGGCTCGTTCGTGATCCCGGACCTTGAGGAAGGAGAGTACCGTCTTACGGCGTCCGCCAAGGGATACGGAAAGTCCGAGCCCCAGAGGTTGCGACTGGGGGGCTCGGGGGTGGAAGGGCTCGAATTCCGGCTCTCCCGGGAAGCTGTCGGAGCCATCAGCGGGCGCGTGCTCGGGCTCCCCCCGGAGGCGCTCTCCCGGGTTCAGGTCGAGGCCGGTGACCCCGTCGGCTGGGATTCCGCCACGAGCCCGGTGGACGAACAGGGCCGCTATCGCCTCTCCAGCCTCCGCTCCGGGCGCTGGACGGTGAGGGCGTTTCAGCCCAATGGCCGCATCGTCCAGGAGGAGGTCGTGCTCGAGCCGGGGGCCGAGGCGGTCCTGGACCTCCAATTTCCGGAGGGGCTCACCTTCTCCGGCCGCGTCGCGCTCGACGGCCGCCCGCTCCGGGGAGCGCAGATCGCCGCCACGTCTCTCGAAAACCAGGGCTTCCACGCCATGTCCAGAGCCGACTACGAGGGGAGGTTCTCCCTCGGCCCGCTGCAGCCCGGACGTCATTCGATTCTCATCCACCGTGCGGAGAGCGCCCTGGGAACCTATCGGATCGTTCAACTCCAGGAAGGACAGGAGATCCGGCTGGAGATCCAGACCGGAGGCATTCAAGGACACATCCTTTCGGAGAACGGGGAGCCGGTACCGGACGCGGCCGTCCAGTTCCGCATCATGGATCCGGCCACCGGGCAAGCGCTTCCGGACCTGGGCCCGACCGTCCGCAGCGACGCCCAGGGCGCGTTCGAGATGCTTTCCATTCCGACCGGCCTCTACACCGTGGCCGTGAAGAAGCCCGGCTACAAGGAGACTCAACTGCGCGTGGAGGTGCGGCCCGGGGTGGCGGTTCAGGACATCCTGCTCAAGGCTGCCGAGTGATCCGCCGTGCTACGGCGCTTTCTTGCAACGCTGCGGAAGGTTCCGGCCACGCTCCCGGATCTCCGGGCAACGCTGCGGAGATCGCCGGCAACGCTACCCCGATTCATTGCAACGCTCCCGGATTCGCGGGCAACGCTACGAAAACTCCGGGCAACGCTGCCGGAGCTCCGTGCAACGCTACGCAATCACGGGCTACGCTGCCGAAGCTTCCTGCAACGGTCCCGAAGCTCGGGGCAACGCTGCGAAAGACGCGGTACCGTTGCCCCGAGCTTCCGCAGCGTGTCCGGAATCTTCCTTGCGTTGCACGGAGTCTTCCGCGCGGCGCCGTTGCGTTGCAGATTCACTGCGGGAAGCCTCCTTGCGTTGCGCGCACGGTGGGGCGGCGGGGCAGGGAGCTTCCGGATGACGCGCGGAAGCGACCAGCCGCAACGCAACGTCCTTCGTCTTGCGCCCGGCGGTTTCGGCGGCGTCTCCTGACTAAAGCTTGCGCGCCACGCTGAAGCCGTCCTGGACCTTCAGTTCCGGCGAAGGCTGCTGGGTGATCGCCTATACTGAGACCGGAGAAAATCAGCCATGCAGATTCCGCGCACCCTGCCTCGCGTAGTCCTTCTGGCGCTCGCGCTGGCCGGGCCGGGCGTCGGCCGGGCCGGGCGTCGGCCGGGCCGAGCCCGTGCCGGTCGATTCCATCATCGAATTCAGCCACGCCATCGTCCTGGGCCGGCTCACGATCGTCGATCTCGACTCCACGGATGCCTTGGAGAAGGGGACGGGCTACATCACGGTCGAAGAGGTGGTGGCCGGGCCGGTCGCGGTGGGCGAGTCGATACCGTTCGAGTGGCACGTCCCTTTCGACACCGGAGTCGTCTGTCCCCTGCCTTTCCGGTATCAGCCGCTCAACGGCGTTCTCGGCGTCTGGTTCCTCCAGCGCGGCATCGACGGCGTCTTGCACCCGATCCATGAGTTCTGGAACCTGGAGAGTCTCCAGAGCCTCGATTTCCACGCCAAGGTACTGGCATCGCTCAAGCCCCGCACGAAGCGCACCTCGCTCCTTCTGAGCATCGTCGAGCATCGACTCAAAGATTCGTGAAGGGCCCCGGGGCGGGGGAGGCTCATACCCCACCGCGGGCGAGGCGCAAGCGCCGGGGGCGAGCCGGCCCCGCCGCGGGCGCGGGGTGGGAAGCTTCCGGATGACGCGCGGAAGCTTATAGGCTTGATCATGAGATTCCGGGAGGTGACCATGGCCCGTCCCGCGCTTGGCATGCTCGCTCCTCTGCTGGCGCTCTCCGCGATTCCGGCCGCGGCCGCTCCTGCCCTTCAGATCACGGGAAAGATCCTCAACCCTCCCAGGGACGTCCAGGTCGAGCTGCGCCCCTGGGCGGTCGAGCACGCGGAGGCGCTCCGCCGGCTCAAGGGCGAGGCCATACCTCCGATCACCTCGGCCAGGCCGCGCCCGGACGGCTCGTTCGCGGTCAAGGTCCCCGACACCGGCTTCTACTCCGTCGTGGTCCGCGCCGAGGGGCATGTGGCAATGGAGCGCTTCGTCCAATTCGTGGTCGAGGAGACGGAGGTCCCGCCGGTCGAGCTGGCGCTGGCTTCACCCCTGGAGGTGAAGGCCGTCGGCGCGGACGGCCAGCCCCTCGCTGGAGTCACGATCCAGGCCCTCCCCCTGAAGCCGGAGACCGGCGACTGGCGCGCGGCCGGGCGCAGCGCCGTCACGGACGCGGAGGGCAGGGCCGTCTTCCACCGCGCCGAAGGCGAAGAGCTCAGACTCGTGGTCACTACCCCCGGACGCTACTCCACGGCCTCGACGGTTCCCGCGGGCGCGTCGCAGACCGTCCGCTTCCCCTCCCGGCGAACCCGAATGGTCGAATTCCGGGGCGCGAACGGCAAGCCGGCTTCCGGCGCGCTGGTCCGGCTCGCCTTCCGGGGGTGGCCGTACGGGCTCACCGGCGAGGACGGGCGGATCCCGCTGCCCGTCCCCGAGGAGAACGAGATCGGCCTGTTCGCGGAGGACGCCAAGGGTCTGCGGATCGAGGTCGCCCTGTCGGTCGAGGCGGGCGAGAAGACGGACGTGCAGGTGGTCACCCTGCGGTCTCCGACTCTCGCGGCCGGCCGGGTCCTGGATGCGTCCTCGCGCGAGCCGATCGCCGGAGCTCTGGTCTGGAACGGCCGGTCCGCCTGGACGCGGACCGGCGCCGGGGGGACGTTCGAGCTCCGCGCCCCCTCCGGCGACCGGGGGTATTTCGAGGCCTCGGCAGCCGGCCGCATGGTCCACTTCGAGCCCTGGGAGAGAGAGCGCAACGCTGCGCTCACGTTCCTCCTGGAAGCTGCCGCGCCCATCTCCGGCCGGGTGGTGGACGAGGAGGGCAAGCCGGTCGAAGGGGCCCGCATCACGACCCTCGCCAATACCAGGGAGAGCCGCTCGCTGCGAATGCAGGAGAGGAGCACGTCGAGCGGGCCGGATGGCCGCTTCAGCCTCGGGAAGCTCCCCGCCGGCCAGTTGCACGCGCTCGAAGCGGTCCGGGAGGGGTTCGCCCCCGCCCACCAGCTCGCCGATTCCAAGGTTCCCGTCCGGCTCGTCCTGCGCCGCGGCACGCTCGCCTTCGGCCGGATCGTGGACGAGGAGGGCCTCCCGGTGGCCGAGGCCCGGGTGAGCCTGGCCGCCGCCGGCGAGGCAGGCGCTCCCTATCGGTACCAGCCGTTCCTCACCACGTCGGACCCGGAAGGCCGCTTCCGCATCCCCCGCGTGAGCGCCGGCCGGTTCGACCTCCGGGCGGAAAGCCAGGGCTTCGCCGCGACGGTCGTCGAGGGCGTCTCCATCCCCGAGCAGGAGCCCGAGGTCGACCTGGGAGAGATCCGGCTCCTGGCAGGAGGCGCCATCGAAGGGATCGTGACCGACACGCGCGGCAAGCCGGTCGAGAAGGCATGGATCGATCTGAGCCCCTCCGGCGGCGAGGACTTCATGACGGCAGCCAGCGCCATTTCCGGCCGGCAGCCGACCGAGACCGGTCCCGACGGCCGCTTCCGGATCGAGAACCTTCCCCGCGGCGTGCGCTTCGACCTCCATGCCGACCACGCCGAGCTTCAGCCCGCGGAGGTCCTCGCCGTCGAGGTCCCGACGGCCGAGCCTCTGCGCATCCGGCTCAGCCATCCCCAGGCCCTCTCGGGCCGGGTGGTCGACGAGCTAGGCGGGCCGATCGCCGGAGCCTCGGTCTCCCCCAGCGTGACGACCGTCGCTCCGGACGGGTCGAGCCGCTCCCGGATCGACGAAAAGACCACGACCGATCCCGACGGCCGCTTCCGGCTCTCCCGCGTGAGCCCCGGAGCCGTCCAGGTCCAGGCGAGCGCGCCCGGGTACCGGAGCGGCGAGGTCCTGGTCCAGGTTCCGGAGGAGGGAGAGACCGAGCCCGTCGAGATCACCCTGGGGCCGGGGACCTCCCTGGAGGGGCAGGTGCTGGACCGCCATGGCCTGCCCGTCCGCCGGGCCCGCATGGAGCTCCGGACCCGCCCGGGAAACCCGAGGTCCTCCGTCTCCGGCAGCATGGCCGACGAGGAAGGCCGCTATGAGATGGTGGACCTCGAGCCCGGACCCTACGAGGTCGCGGCCTACCTCGACCACCGGGGCCGCGCCACCCGCGCCGCCGTGGAGATCCGGCCGGGCCGGAACCGCCTCGACCTGAGGTTCGGCGCCGGAGTCGAGGTCTCGGGCCGGGTCCTCGACAGCCGCGGAGAGCCGGTGCCCGGCGCGGGCCTCTCCCTGGAGGCCGTGCAGCAGCAGGACCAGCCCGTCTGGCCGCTCCAGGCGACCAGCTCCGCCGACGGTTCCTTCGTCCTCGCGGACGTCGCGGACGGGGAGTACCGGCTGGTCGCCACCCGCCAGGGCTTCGGCCCTTCCGCGTATCCGGAGATCCGGGTCGACGGCGCACCCGTCAGCGGCCTCGAGCTGCGGCTCTCCCCGGGCGCGGTGATCCGCGGGCGCATCCTGGGCTTGCAGCCGGAAGAGGTGCGGGGGGTCACGGTCGGGGCGTTCTCGGAGAGCTTCGGCACCTCTCTCATGGGCACCCTGAGCCCCGAGCCCGCCTACCGGATCGCCGACGTGGCTCCGGGAGAGTGGCACGTGAGCGCCCACATCGCTCCGGGCATCTCGATCCAGGGGAAGGTCGAGGTGGCCGAGGGAATCGAAGAGGTCGTGCTCGACCTGGAGCTTCCGACCGGCTTCACCCTGACAGGACGGGTGTTCGTCGATCGGGAGCCGCTCCCCAAAGCTTTCGTCATGGCGGCCTCTCAGGACCTCGAGACCCAGAGCAATGGAACGACCGGGCAGGATGGCGCCTTCCGCCTGGAGCGTCTCCCGGCGGGGAGCTACGTCCTGATGGTCCAGCTCCAGCCGGACGCGGCCGACTACCGGACGCTGGAGATCGGAGGAGATCTTGACGTCACGGTGGAGATCTCGACCGGATCGGTCGAGGGGCGGATCCTTCTCCCGGAGGGGATGCCCGCCTCCGGAGCCACCATCACCCTGGCCCGCGAGGTTCCCGAGCTCGAAACCATGGGGCCGAATGCGCGCGCGCAGAGCGACGGGCGGGGCGCGTTCACAATCCTTCGGGTCCCAACGGGCACCTACAAGATGACGGTCCAGGCCGAAGGCTTCGCCCCGGCCGAGAGCCGCGTCGTGGTGGCGCCCGGCGGCACAGTACGCCTCGAGATCGCGCTTGGGGTCCTGGAATAGGTAGACTGAGCTCGCGGAGGTGACGATGGTCCGTCCCAGGCTTGGTGTGCCCGTTCTCCTGATGGCGCTCTGCGCGATTCCGGCCGCGGCCGCTCCTCCCCTCCAGATCACGGGCAGAATCCTCCATCCGCCCAAGGACGCTCAGGTCGAGCTGCGTCTCTGGGCGGTCGAGCACGCGGAGGCGCTCCGCCGGCTGAAAGGCGAAACCGTCCCCCCGCTCGCTTCGGCGAAGCCGCGCGCGGACGGCTCGTTCGCGGTCAAGGTCCCGGACACCGGCTTCTACTCCGTCGTGGTCCGCGCCGAGGGACACCTGACCATGGAGGCCTTCGCCACGTTCGTGGTCGAGGAAACGGAGATTCTGCCGGTCGAGCTGCTGCCCACCTCGCCGCTGGAGGTCCAGGCCGTCGGCGCGGACGGCCAGCCCCTCGCCGGAGTCACGATCCAGGCTCTCCCCCTGAAGCCGGAGAGCGGCGACTGGCGCGCGGCCGGGCGCAGCGCCGTCACGAACGCGGAGGGCAAGGCCGTCTTCCGCCGCGCCGAGGGCGAGGCTCTGACCCTCGTCGTCACCACGCCCGGACGCTACGCCACGGCCTCGACGAACCCCACGGGCGCGTCGCAGGTCGTCCGCTTCCCCGCCCAGCGCAGCCGGATGGTCGAATTCCGGGGCGTCAACGGCAAGCCGGCCAAGGGAGCGCTGGTCCGGCTCGCCCGCCGGGGATGGCCGTACGGTCTCACCGGCGAGGACGGGCGCATCCCGCTACCCGTCCCCCTCAAGGATGAGATCGGCCTGTTCGCGGAGGACAACCAGGGCCTGCGGATCGAGGTCGTCATGACGGTCGAGGCGGGCGAGGGGACGGACGTACACGTGGTCAGCCTGCGGTCTCCGACTCCCGCCACCGGCCGGGTCCTGGAGGCGTCCTCGCGCGAGCCGGTCGCCGGCGCCCTGGTCTGGAACGGTGGGACGTCCTGGGCGCGGACCGGCTCCGGCGGGACTTTCGAGATCCGCGCTCCCTCGGGCGACCGGGGGCGGGTCGAAGCCGCCGCGTCGGGGTACACGCGCGGCGCCATCCGCTGGCAGAGGGACAAGAACGAGCCGGTCACCTTCCTCCTGGGACCCGGCGTCGCCATCTCCGGACAGGTCGTCGACGAGGCGGGCAAGCCGGTCGAGGGCGCGAAGATCGAGACGGTCACCAACCCGGCGGATTTCCGGATGGCCCGGATGGAAACCAGGTCGTTCCAGACCGGCGCGGACGGCCGCTTCGTGCTCCGGCAGCTTCCGGCCGGCCGCATCCACGCGGTCACGGCGGCGAAGGAAGGGTTTGCGCCCGCCAACCAGCTCGCCGACTCGACGGCGCCCGTCCGCCTCGTCCTGCGCCGGGGCACGGTCGCCGTCGGGCGGGTGGTGGACGAGCAGGGCCGCCCGGTCGCGGGCGCCGAGCTGACCCTCGTGCTCGCCGAGGACGCCCCGATGGCGATGCCGATGCCGAGGCCGGACCTGCAGTTCAGCGCCGTGTCGGACGCCAAGGGGAGCTTCCGCCTCTCGAACGTGAGCGCCGGCCGGTTCGACCTGCGGGCGGCGCGCCCGGGCTTCACCGCGGCCACCCTGCCCGGCATTCTCATCCCCGAGAACGAAGCCCAGGCCGACATCGGCGAGATCACGCTCCTGCCCGGAGCCGCGATCGAGGGGATCGTGGTGGACGAGCGCGACAGGCCGGTCCAGGGGGCCGAGGTCACCCTGACCCCGTTCGGGTCGGACGGCATGCGCGCGGACGAGCGCCTCATGTACCGCGACCCGGTCGAGACCGGCGCGGACGGCCGCTTCCGCATCGCCGACCTGCCGCGCGGAATGCGGGTGGGCTTGATGGCCGTGCATCCGGAGCACACTTCCGCGGAGATGGCGGGCGTGGAGGTCCCGACGGCCCAGCCCGTGCGCCTCCGGCTCACCCGCCCCCGGAGGCTGGAAGGCCGGGTGAAGGACCGGCAGGGCGAGCCGGTCGCCGGCGCCCGCCTCTTCTACAGCGAATCGGCCGGCTCTCCGCTCGGCGGCGGCTGGGACGGCAGAGCTGCCAAAGGCACGACGGACGCGGAGGGACGGTTCGTCCTCTCCGGCCTGAAGCCGGGGACGGCCTA